>NZ_JBEXTV010000035.1:0-86045 GCF_040628835.1 Streptomyces sp. NPDC006134
GAAGCTCCGGGCGGACAGGTTGATCTTGGTCGACAACCCATCTACCAGGAGCTTCACCTCTTCCTCAACGCCGCCCCCACACCAACCGGCCGGTCCCTCAGCCAAGTTGGAAACGGCTCACGGTGTGGACGGCATCGACATGAGGCACCCCTTGGCCCATTTCCTGTCGCCCGCGAGACTGGCCCTGTCGATGAGCCGCGATCCCGGCCGCTGGGAAAGGCACGTGGACCGTCTCTTCGGCCGCCTGGCCGGCCAGTTGAGGAGCAAGAAGTTCACGTGGGGCACGTCCGTGCGGTACTTGCCGGGGTACGTCTCGCGCGACTTCGCGGGAGCGCAGAGCAACGTGAGGTCCCTTACGGTCGGGTTCCGTGAGTTCCGCGGCGCGCACTATTCCGCGGTCCGGTCCGCTCTGGCGCGCCATGGTCTGGAAGCGCGACCGTGTGCCGCGGGTGATCCGGCACAGGGACTGTGGATCCACCTCGCCGACGACCCCGGCGTTCCCGTCACCGGTTCCCCCGTCGCGTAGGGAGCCCGGGCCCCGGTGAGCGCCGTTTCGGAGCGGCCGGGCGAAGGCGTCACCGACGACGCCGTATGCCAGACCCGCGGCCGGATGCCGCCTGTGACGTCCGAGGCCCCGCCGTCCGGCCGGAGCGCAGGGCCCCGCACATCCGAGCGGGGCCCCGCACGTCCGTCGGCCAAAGCTTCGCGGGACCCTTGTGCAATTCCTCCGCAGGCCCCAATCTTTCGGCTGACGCACAAACGCCGCCCAACGTTGACATGAACATGTCTTCCGGGTGGCTCGATGGGCGTGCACCGACCCCACCGCGCACCACCGACTGAGGAGGACCCCTCACATGACCGTGATGCGTCACACCCGCCGAAGACTGGCCGCGATCGGCGCCGCGACCACCGCCGCGCTCGCCGCGAGCCTCGTCTCCGCCCTCCCCGCGGGTGCCGCCCCGGCCGCCGCCGAGGGCCGGATCCAGTACGAGGACGCCGCCAACGCCGTCGCCGGCAGCTACATCGTCACCCTGAAGACGGAGAAGGCCGGCTCCGCCGAGGGCCGCGCCCTGGCGAAGAAGTACGGCGCGGACATCGAGCGCACGTACACCAAGGCCCTCAACGGCTACGCGATCGAGGCGTCCGAGGCCGAGGCGAAGCGCCTGGCCGCCGACCCGGCCGTCGCCTCCGTCGTCCAGGACCGCGTCTTCACCGCCACCGGCACCCAGCCGAGCCCGCCCTCCTGGGGCCTGGACCGGATCGACCAGCGCAGCCTGCCGCTGAACGGCTCGTACACCTACCCGGACTCGGCCGGGCAGGGCGTGACGGCGTACGTCATCGACACCGGCGTCCGCATCACGCACACCGACTTCGGCGGCCGGGCCTCCTACGGCTACGACGCCATCGACAACGACAACACCGCCCAGGACGGCAACGGCCACGGCACCCACGTCGCCGGCACGGTGGCGGGCAACGCCCACGGCGTCGCCAAGAAGGCGAAGATCGTCGGTGTGCGGGTGCTGAACAACTCCGGTTCCGGCACCACCGCCCAGGTCGTCGCCGGCATCGACTGGGTGGCCCGCAACGCGGTCAAGCCGGCCGTCGCCAACATGTCCCTCGGCGGCGGCGCCGACACCGCCCTCGACACCGCCGTCCGCAACGCCATCGCCTCCGGCGTCACCTTCGCCGTCGCCGCCGGCAACGAGTCCACCAACGCCTCCACCCGGTCGCCCGCCCGCGTCGCCGAGGCGATCACCGTCGGCGCCACCACGTCGAGCGACGCGCGCGCGAGCTACTCCAACTACGGCACGTCCCTGGACCTGTTCGCGCCGGGCTCCTCCATCACCTCCTCCTGGCACACCGGCGACTCGGCCACGAACACCATCTCCGGTACGTCGATGGCGTCCCCGCACGTCGCCGGGGCCGCCGCGCTCTACCTGGCCGACCACCCCACGGCCACCCCCGCCCAGGTCTCCGCCGCGCTGACGTCCGCCGCCACCACCGGCGTCGTCACCAACCCGGGCACCGGCTCGCCCAACCGGCTCCTGCACGTCGGCGGCGGCACGACCACCCCGCCCGGCGCCCGCTTCGAGAACACCGGCGACTACGCGATCGGCGACAACACCACCGTCGAGTCCCCGGTGACCGTCTCCGGCGTCGCGGGCAACGCGCCCTCGGCGCTCGCCGTCGAGGTGCACATCGTCCACACCTACATCGGCGACCTCCAGGTCCAGCTGGTCGCCCCCGACGGCACGGCGTACACGCTGAAGCCGTACGGCACCGGCGGCAGCGCGGACAACATCGACACCACGTACACCGTCAACGCCTCCGCCGAGGCCGCGAACGGCACCTGGAAGCTCAGGGTCAGCGACAACTCGGCACGGGACACCGGCCGCATCGACGCCTGGGCGCTGCAGTTCTGACGCCCGCTCGGTGACTCCCCTCGTCCTCGCGGCACGGCCCCGGACCGGTGACCCGGCCCGCCCGCCGCGAGGACGAGCCGTGTGCGGCGGAGGGGAGGGAGAGAAGGAGAGAGAGGAGGGGGAAGGAGGGAAGAGGGGAGAGCCGAACTCTCCGGCGCACACCCGGGAGTACGCCGATGACGTGTGCGAGCCGCCGGTGAGGGGAAGTCTGCCGAGGTCCTCGGCCCCGCGCTTACCATGCCTCAGTCGCACAGTCGTGCGGCAGTCCGCCGCGCCGTCGTCTCGTCGCCGTCCTCGCCGTCGTCACTCCCGGCGCCCGCACCGCCGCCTGAAGCAGGAGCACGGTACCCGTGTCCATACCCCCGCCGCCCCCAGGGCCCCACCAGCCCCACGACCCCTACGGGGCGTACCCGCAGGCGCCGTACCCCGCGCAGCCGCAGCAGACCTGGGGCCGACCTTACGGCCCGTACGCCGCCCAGGCGCCCGTCAACGGCGTCGCGATCGCCGCGCTCGTCCTCGGCCTGCTCTGTTTCCTGCCGGCCGTCGGACTGGTCCTCGGGCTGGTGGCGCTGCGTCAGATCAAGCGGAAGGGCCAGCGCGGCAAGGGCTTCGCCGTGGCCGGATCCGTGCTGTCCGCCCTCGGGCTCGCCCTGTGGACGGTGTCGCTCGCCACCGGTGCCGTGGCCGAGCTCTGGGACGGCTTCCGCGACGCCGCGCGGGGCGAGGGCACGGCGTACTCGCTCGTGAAGGGGGAGTGCTTCGTCACCCCCGGCGGTTCGCTGGAGGGATACGCCTACGGCGTCGACGAGGTGCCCTGCGCGGGCGGCCACCACGGCGAGGTCTTCGCCGTCTTCGACCTCCCGTCCGGGCCCTACCCCGGCGAGGACGGGATCGCGCGGACCGCCGAGGACAGGTGCTACGCCCTGGAGGACGAGTACGCCATGGACACCTGGGCCGTGCCCGAGGACGTCGACATGTACTACTTCATGCCGACCCGGCAGAGCTGGCGCGCCGGCGACCGGGAGGTCACCTGCCTGTTCGGCAGCACGGAGACCGGAGGCACCCTCACGGGCTCCCTGCGCAAGGACGAGACGACCCTCGACGCGGACCAGGTCGCCTACCTGAAGGCCGCCCGCGTCCTGAACACCGCCCTGGAGTCCGAGCCCGACACGGAGTACGTCGAGGACGACCTGCCCGGTCACCGGGAATGGGCCGGGCGGATGACCGGCGCCCTCACCGAGCAGGCGGGGCTGCTGCGCGCGCACACCTGGTCCGAGGGCGCGCGGCGGCAGCTCACCGAACTGGCCGCGGAACTGGACGCCGCGCGGGAGGAGTGGGCGCGGGCCGCCGCGACCACCGACGCCGACACCTTCTACGAGCACTACGAGAGGGGCTACGACCTCATCGCCCCGGAGAAGTCGGTCGCCGCGCGCGAGGCCCTGGGACTGGCCACCACCCCGCCGGTGTACGAGGAGGGCGACGGCGGCGAGGGCGGCGGCACCGGCGGCGAGGGGGACGGCAGCGCGGAGGAGGCCGGCGGCATGCAGGTGTGAGGGCCGCCGTAGTGGGGAGAAAGTGCCTGCGTAAAGCCCTGCGCCGGGGCATGTCATCACTTCGGGTGAATCTCTGGCCTTTGCTTGCCTGGCACAACCTGTGGTTGCCACGCTGTTGCTGTCTGTACAGCTGATGGGAGCGGCCAGTGACATTCGGTGAGCAGCCGGCGTACCTGCGCGTCGCGGGTGATCTCCGCAAGAAGATCGTCGACGGCCTGCTGCCACCGCACACCCGTCTCCCGTCCCAGGCCCGCATCCGCGAGGAGTACGGCGTCTCGGACACCGTCGCCCTGGAGGCGCGCAAGGTGCTCATGGCCGAGGGCCTGGTCGAGGGCCGCTCCGGCTCGGGGACGTACGTGCGCGAGCGGCCCGTGCCCCGGCGCGTCGCCCGCTCCGGGTACCGCCCGGCCGACGGGGCCACGCCCTTCCGTCAGGAGCAGGCCGACGCCGGGGTGCGCGGCACCTGGGAGTCGCGCAGCGAGCAGACCGAGGCGAGCGCCGCCGTGGCCGAGCGGCTGGCCATCGAGCCCGGCGACCGCGTGATGTGCACGAAGTACGTCTTCCGTGAGGGCGGCGAGGCGATGATGCTCTCCACGTCCTGGGAGCCGCTGGCCCTGACGGGGCGCACGCCCGTGATGCTGCCCGAGGAGGGGCCGCTCGGCGGCATGGGCGTGGTCGAGCGCATGGCCGCCATCGACGTCGTCGTCGACAACGTCACCGAGGAGGTCGGCGCCCGCCCCGGCCTCGCCGAGGAGCTGCTCGCCCTGGGCGGGGTCCCCGGCCATGCCGTCCTCGTCGTCCACCGCACGTTCTACGCCTCGGGCCGCCCGGTGGAGACGGCCGACGTGGTGATCCCGGCGGACCGGTACCGGGTGGCGTACCACCTGCCCGTGAAGTAGGCCGCGGGCGGCCACCGTTCTCCGCGGGCCATCACCGTTCTCTGCGGGCCGCCGCCCTCCGCGGGCCATCACCGTCCTCCGCGGGCCGCCGGCGGGCCCGCGGTTCCGGGCGACCGGCGCACATCTCCCGTGCGCCCCGCACGCCCCTCCCGCGCGCCCGCCGGTGGTTCCGGCGGGCGCGGACCGTTCCCGCGGCGCTGGAATCCGGCCGTTCTCGCAGGTCGCCCCCCGGCCGCCCGGCAGGGCGCCGACCGGAGGAGTCCGTGTACGGGGCGGCGCGTTCGGTGTTGTGCGCCCCCTGCGTTCTGGCTGGTTGCGTACCTCTTTGTGAAAAGCCGTATCCGGTGCGTAAAGGTTAGGCGTAGGCTCGGGCATATGCGGATCGGGGTTTCTTCGGTGGGCGGGGTCCGGTGCGGACCGCGGGCGAGAAGGGGAGGGGCACGATGAACGACAGCAAGGTCACTCTGCCCTGGCTTGTCATCCGGCAGGACGACAACGGCAACCGCTACCGCGTGGGCCGGTACGCGACCCAGGCCGAGGCCCAGAGGATCGTGGACAGCCTGGACGGCCGCGGCCACAAGCAGCTCTACTGGGTCGAGAGGATCGGCCAGAACGGCACCGGCGCGGGCGACTGACCGGTGTGAGCGACCGACCCGCCGCGCGCGGCACGTCACGTGCACGGCGCCTGCACGGCGCGCGTGAGGCGCGCCCGAGGCCGAAGGCCGCCGCCCGGCCCGGCGGCGGCCCCCGAGGGTGCCCGTACCGCCCTCCCCGCCCTCCCGTAGGCTCCGGCGCATGACGGTACGGATCGTGGTGGGCGCCGCCCTGTTCGACGGTGGACGCCTCCTCGCCGCGCGCCGCAGCGCACCGGCCGAGCTGGCCGGCCGCTGGGAGCTGCCCGGCGGCAAGGTCGAGGCGGGCGAGGCGCCCGAGGCGGCACTCGTGCGCGAACTGCGCGAGGAACTGGGCGTGGAGGCCGAGGCCGGCGAGCGCGTCCCCGGGGAGTGGCCGCTGAGATCCCCGTACGTCCTGCACGTGTGGACGGCCCGCCTGCTGCCCGGCTCCGCCGCCCCCGCACCCCTCCAGGACCACGACGCGTTGCGCTGGCTCACGCCCGCGGACGTCTGGGACGTGCCCTGGCTCGACCAGGACGTGCCGGCCGTCCGCCGGACCCTCGCGCATCTCGACTGGAGGCGGCCCCCGGCGACTGAGAGCCCCGGGCAGAAGAGGCGCCGGGGGCTCTGAGGCGCGGCGGGGGAGTGCGGCTCTCCCGCCCTCCGGTGCGAGCACCCCCGTACGCCGTGCGCGACCCCATGCGCCACCGGCCGGTCCTGGCCGGTCCCATGCGCCACCGGCCGGTCCTGGCCCCGGTCCCATGCGCCACCGGCCGGTCCTGGCCGGTCCCGGGTGGTACCGGCGGTGCGATACCGGGTATGTGGCCATTAACCACACGAAACCGTACATCGGTGGGCCGGCTGGCCGGGGAAGTGATCGGCGTGACCGACATCGACGGCGACTGCGTCGAGTGGTCCTTTCCCGCGGAACCGGGCACCGTCCGGACCGCCCGGTCCCTCGTCCGCGGCCGGCTGCGCGGCTGGGGCCTCGACAGCGTGGGCGACCTCACCGTCCTGCTCGTCAGCGAGCTCGTCACCAACGCCCTGCGGTACGCCACCGGCCCCATCGGCCTCCGCCTCGTCGCGCCCTCCGCCCGGGACGGCGTCCTGCGCGTGGAGGTGTCCGACTCGCTCCCCGACATGCCCCACGCACGGATCGCCCGCCCCGAGGACGAGGGCGGGCGCGGCCTGCAGCTGGTGGCCTCCTCCACCCGCCGCTGGGGCACCCGTCCCGACGAGGCGGGCAAGACGGTCTGGTTCGAACTCGCCGTGCCCCGGTGACGGGCGGGGGCGGCGCCGGCACCCGACGCCGAAAGGCGTGATTCGAGGGCGTGTCCGCTGGTTAGAAGACGGGAAGTGTTGTCACGGTCCGGTCCACAAAGCATCGGGATCGTGCTGTGATCGTGAACACCGTGTTGTGCGGCACCGTAGTGCTGGATACTGCGGGCAGCCGCCCCCGGTGACCGGTGCCGGACGCGGTGAGCTGGAGGGGACGGTTCGCGTGAGCGAGATACCAGCGAGGGCCACGAGCTCCGACGACCCGGCGGGCGGCCCGTCGGACGGTGTACGGACGGTGGCCGCGGACGGGACGGCTTCCGGCGTGCTGCCGCCCGGGGACGCGATGTGGCAGAGCAGTCCGCCCGGCTCCATCTACGACTACATCAAGGTCGCGTCCTTCTCCATCGGCCCCGACGGGCTCGTCGAGCAGTGGAGCCTGCGCGCGGAGCAGCTCTTCGGCATCCCCGCCGGGCGCGCCGTCGGCACGGACCCCATCGAGGTCTTCATCGACCCCGACCTGCGCGAGCGGGGCCAGCGCAAGATGGCCGAGATCCTCGACGGACGCGAGTGGACCGGGGTGGTCCCCTTCCGGCTGCCCGACGGCGCCGGCGGGACGTGCGGCCGGCGCGGACTGGCCGAGGTCTACGTCATGCCGACGCGCACCGAGGACGGCGAGAAGGCCGCCGTGTGCATCGTCGTCGACGTGCGCACCCTGCGCACCATCGAGACCGACCTCGCCGCCTCGCAGGCCATCTTCGGGCAGTCCCCCTTCGGCTTCCTGCTGATCGACACCGACCTGCGGATCCGCCGCGCCAACCAGCGTTTCGCGTCCGTCTTCGGCGGCACCCCCGACGACCACCGCGGCAAGGGCGTCCACGACTACCTGCCGCGCGGCGAGGCCGAGCGCGTCGCCGCGACCCTGCGCCGGGTGCTGGAGACCGGCGACTCCATCACGGACATGCACGTCACCGGTCACGTCCCGGGCTCCGACGAGCGCCGCAACTGGTCCGTCAACCTCTACCGCGTCCACAGCGGCACCGGCCGCCCCATCGGCATCGCCTGGCTCGGCACCGACATCACCGCCCGCCGCGCCGCCGCCCGCGAGGCCGCCGCCGCCCGGCGCAACCTCGCCCTCCTCAACGAGGCCGGCGCCCGCATCGGCAACTCCCTGGACCTGGAGACCACCGCCCGCGAACTCCTCGACGTCGTCGTCCCCGGCTTCTGCGACCTGGCCACCGTCGACCTCTACCAGGGTCTGCTCGCCGGCGACGAGACCCCGCCCGGACTCGCCGACGGCAGCGCCGAGCTGCGCCGTGTCGCCTTCGCCAGCGCCGTCTCCGACGTCCCCTTCCTCGGCTCCGGCCAGCGGGTCCCGGTCGGCGCCGTCCACCACTTCCCCTTCAACTCGCCCTGCGCCGACGCCCTGCGTACCGCCCGCCCGCGGTCCGTCCCCGCCGAGGACGGCGGCCTGGTGCAGTCCACGCTCGCCGTCCCGATGGTCGCGCACGACACGGTCGTGGGGCTCGCGCAGTTCGCCCGGACCAAGGGCAGCGAGCCGTTCGGCGACCGCGACCGCGAGCTCGCCGTGGAACTGGCCGCGCGGGCCGCCGTCTGCATCGACAACGCCCGCCTGTACCGGCGCGAGCACGAACGTGCCCTGATCCTCCAGCGCTCCCTGCTCCCGCCCGGCGACCCGGAGGCATCCGGCCTGGACATCGCCTGCCGCTATCTGCCGGGCAACGCGGCCACCGGGCGGCCCAGCGAGGTCGGCGGCGACTGGTTCGACGTCATCGAACTGCCCGGCCACCGCACCGCGCTGGTCGTCGGCGACGTCATGGGCCGCGGCCTGCGCGCCGCCGTCGCCATGGGTGAACTGCGCACGGCGGTGCGCACCCTGGCCCAGCTCGACCTCGAACCGGCGGAGGTCCTCGCCCAGTTGGACGAGATCGCCCGCGGCCTGGGCGCCCCCGGCGGCCCCGCCCAGGCCTTCGGGGGAGGCGTCCGGCAGGCCACCCGCGCCGCCCGCCGCCCCCGCGAGGCCGACCTGTCCGAGGTGTACCTGGCGACCTGCGTCTACGCCGTCTACGACGCCGTCACCCGGCGCTGCACCTTCGCCAACGCCGGCCACCTGCCGCCCGTCCTGGTCGAACCCGGCCGGCCGGCCCGCATGCTCGACGTGCCGCCCGGCATGCCGCTCGGTGTCGGCGGGGAACCCTTCGAGGAGGTGGAGGTCGAACTCCCCGAGGGCTCGCTCCTCGCCCTCTACACGGACGGCCTGGTCGAATCCCGCGACCACCCCCTGGACGAGGGCCTCCAGGCATTCGTCGGCGCCCTCACCGACCCCACCCGCCCCCTGGAGGACGTCTGCGACCACGTCCTCGACACCCTCGGCACCCACCACGGCGAGGACGACATCGCCCTGCTCATGGCCCGCGTCCAGGGCCTGCCCGCCGGGAACGTCGGCGACTGGACCCTGCCGCGCGAGCCGCGCAGCGTGGGCCGGGCCCGCGAACACACGCGCGAGCGGCTGCTCGCCTGGGGCCTGGAACCCCTGGTCGACACCACCGAACTGCTCGTCAGCGAGCTGGTCACCAACGCGCTGCGCTACGGCGAGGGGGAGATCAGACTGCGGCTGCTCCTGGACCGCACGCTGGTGTGCGAGGTCTGGGACTCCGGCCTGGTCCAGCCGCGCCGCCGCCGCGCCCGCGACACCGACGAGGGCGGCCGGGGCCTGCAACTCGTCGGCCTGCTCAGCGCCGCCTGGGGCTCCCGGCGCACCCCGCGCGGCAAGACGGTCTGGTTCGAGCTGCCCCTGCCGGGCGACGACGACGGCCCGGCGGACCCGGCGGAGGCGCTGCTGAGCCTGTTCTGACGCAAGGCCGGTGCCTGTCGTCCCGGCGCGGGCCCGGCGCGAGGGCGCCGACGGCGTCACTGCGCCCGGTGCGCCCGCCGCGCCCTCGTGCGCGGCCCGCCGAAGCTCGCGGGCGGGCCGCCGTCCGGGTCCCCGCCCAGCAGGATGCCGGCGAGGACGGCCCCGTCCGTCCAGTTCACGTCCCCGGCTCCGGCGGCGGACGGCCCGCCGTACTGCCGTACGTCCCGGGCGGCGAGCTCCCGCGCCCGGCGGGCCAGCGCGTCGGCGGCCAGCGGCTCCGCCGGACGCGCGGCCAGGAGCCGCTCCGCCTCCGCGAGCCGGGTGCGCGCCTCGGCGCCCACCGCGCCCCGGTGCGTGACGAGGAAGGCGGCGGTGGCGGCGGTGGTGACGCGGGCGCAGAGCAGCGCCGCGGCGGACAGCACCCCCTCCCGCCCGGCCCCCGCCGCCGCGACGGCCCGCACGATCCGCCGCAGCGCGTCGAGCGGGTCGTACGGCCCGCCCGTCACCTCCTCCCGTACGGCGGCCAGGACGCCGTCGGCCTGCCCCAGCCGTGCCCGCGGCTCCCCGAAGGGCCCCTCCGCCTCGGCCCGCAGGGCCGCCAGCTCCGCCTCCGCCCCGGTCAGCGCGGCCGGCACCAGCCGTACCGCCGCCGCCAGGTCCGCCGCGAGCCGCTCGACGGCGCCCACCAGCACACCGGCCTGGGCCACGGCGCTCTCGGCGGCCCGCAGGTGCCCGGCCGCCCGGGGAAGGTCGCCCAGGTCGGCGGCCTGACGGGCGAGATTGAGCCGGGCGGTGGCGAAGACCAGCCGGTCCTCGGCCTGTTCGGGGTACCGGGTGACCGGGGCGGTGGCGGACGGCGGGTACCGCCGGGCGAGCTCCGTGAGCGTGGTGACCGCGGCGGACGTACGGGAGGTCAGCTCCCGGAACCGGGCCTCCGCCTCCTTCAGCGCCTTTCCGGGGTCGCGCTCCAGGCCGCGTGCCCGGTCGAGACCGGCGGCCACCGCGTCCAGCCGCCGCCCCGCCTCCAGGCACCGCCCGGCCATGCCCGCCAGGGCGTGCCGCCGGGCCGTGGTCTCCTCCGGGACGCCGTCGTCGTAGCGCTGCCGCATCCGGAAGGCCGCCGACAGTTCGGCCTGCGCCGTCCGCAGGGCCGCTGCGAACGGCTGCGCCGCCGGGCCGAGGAGGTCCCCGGCGAAGTCCAGCTCCTCACGGCTGGTGCGGACGCAGTCGTCGGTCTCGACCAGCGCCGCCCGGGTGCGGGCGTCGAGCTCGGCGACGGGCGGCTCGGGCGGGGAGACGGGCGCGCCGCCGGGGGTGGTCCTGGTCCGGGCGCGGCGGGTGCGCCGTACGTAGCCGTAGCCCGCCAGCGCCGCCGCGGCGCTCGCCGCGAGGAGGGGGAGGGCGAGGTCGGCGGTGGAGGTGTCGCCCCGCGCGCTGGCCGCCGCGCCGGCCGCCGCACCGGCCGCCGCGCAGGGTGACGCGCCCACCATGGCGGCCGGCGCGGCGGCGCTCGCCGCCGGGAGACCACCGGTGAGCGCAACCGGAACGTCGGTCCGTGTCGTCATCCCCGGCAACACCAGCCACACCAGTCCGGCCGCACTGCCCAGCACGGCGTGCGCCACCCGCACGGATATGTGCGCTGCGGCGCCACGCGGCCGGCCCCGTATCAAGGATGGCGTCACATTCCGGAGCGTATGAGCTGGAGTGCGGCTCCGCGACCGGGGCGCCGGGTGGCCGACACACGAGGGGCGGGCCGATGGAGCGGACGGGGCATGCGGGGCGGGACGGGGGAGAGACGGGGCCGGAGCCGTCCGCCGGGGCCACCGAACCGGAGGCCGGGCGAGCCGACGGGGCCGGGCGAGCCGACGAGGCCGGGCGAGCCGACGAGGCCGAGGCGAGTGAGGGAGCCGGGGGGACGGGGGGAGCCTCGGAGGCCGAGGCGAGTGAGGGAGCCGAGGGGACGGGGAGAGCCTCGGAGGCCGAGGGGAGTGAGGAGACCGGGGGGACGGGGAGAGCCTCGGAGGCCGAGGCGAGTGAGGGAGCCGGGGGGACGGGGAGAGCCTCGGAGGCCGAGGGGACCGAGGGCCGCCGTCGCCCGCCCCGGTGGCTGCGCCGGGCCCGCCGTACCGCGCTGGCCCTCGTCCTCGCCGTGCTCCTTCCCCTCCTCGCCGCCGAGACGGCCCTGCGCGTCAATTACGCGGGCGATCCGGCCGACGGCACGTACACCAGGAACCGCGACGCCCTCTGGCTCGGCCACGCCTGGGTCGACGGCCGCAGGGACGACGCCGACCTCGCCGCCCTCGCCCGGCGCCTGCGGGACACCGGCATCCGCGACCTGTACGTCCACACCGGCCCGCTGGAGCACGACGGCACGCTGCCGGCGTCGCTGTACCCACGGGCCCGTTGGCTGACCGACGGGGTGCACCGGGTGCTGCCCGGCGTCCGCGTCCAGGCCTTCCTCGGCGACGTCCTTGCGACCGAGAGCCCCGACGGCATGCGGCTGGAACGTTCCGCCACCCGCGCCGCCGTCGTCCGCTCCGCCCGCCAGGTGCTCGACACGGGCTACGACGGCGTCCACCTCGACCTGGAGCCCCTGCACTCCGGCGACCGCCACTACCTCTCGCTCCTGGACGACCTGCGCCGCCTCACCCGGGCCCGGGACGCGCGGCTGTCGGTGGCCGCGCACCAGATCGACCCGCTGCCGGGCTTCCACTCCTTCTGGGGCGCCGTCACCGGGCACCCCAAGTGGTGGTCGCAGGAGTTCTTCGGGCAGGTGGCCCGCCGCGTCGACCAGATCGCCGTCATGTCGTACGACACGATGCAGCCGCTGGAGAGCACCTACGGCGGATACGTCGCCCGGCAGACCTCGCTCGCCCTGGAAGCCACCCCGCCCACCACCGACCTGCTGATGGGCCTGCCCTTCTTCCACGAGAACCGTTTCGGCCACTGGGACCACGCCGAGACCGTCCCCGCGGCCGTCCGCGGCGTCCGCCTCGGCCTGTCTCGCACGGACGCCGGCCGCGCCCGCTTCGGCGTGGCCCTGTACATCGACTTCGCGGCGACGGAGGCGGACTGGCGGGCGTACCGGGAGGGCTGGGTGCGGTGAGGGCCGCCCGGCCCGAGACGACACGGCCGGGCTAGGACCGCCGCCTGATCTTCGATCCCAGCCACACCAGCGGGTCGTACTTGCGGTCGACGGCCCGCTCCTTCAGCGGGATCAGCGCGTTGTCGGTGATCTTGATGCCCTCGGGGCAGACCTCCGTGCAGCACTTGGTGATGTTGCAGTAGCCGAGGCCGTGCTCGTCCTGGGCGGTGCTCCTGCGGTCCAGGCCCGCCTCGGCCGCCGCGTCCAGGGGGTGCATGTCCAGCTCGGCGACGCGCATCAGGAAGCGGGGACCGGCGAACGCCGGCTTGTTCTCCTCGTGGTCGCGGACGACATGGCAGGTGTCCTGGCACAGGAAGCACTCGATGCACTTGCGGAACTCCTGCGGGCGGTCCACGTCCTCCTGCATCATGCGGTACTCGCCGGGCCCCAGCCCGGCCGGCGGGACGAACGCCGGGACCTGCCGGGCCTTGGCGTAGTTGAAGCCGACGTCCGTCACCAGGTCGCGGATGACGGGGAAGGCGCGCAGGGGGGTGACGGTGACCGTCTCGTCCCGGGCGAAGACGGACATGCGGGTCATGCACATCAGGCGTGGCCGTCCGTTGATCTCCGCCGAGCACGAACCGCACTTGCCCGCCTTGCAGTTCCAGCGCACGGCGAGGTCGGGGGCCTGGGTGGCCTGGAGGCGGTGGACGATGTCGAGGACCACCTCGCCGTCGTTCACCTCGACCGTGTAGTCCTTCAGGCCGCCGCCCCCGGCGTCCCCCCGCCACACCTGGAAGCGGGCCTCGTAGCCGCTCATTCGGTCAGCTCCTCTTCGGCCAGGTACTTGACCAGCTCCTCCTTCTCGAAGAGGGCGAGCAGGTCGGGGCGGATGGGTTCGGTGGTCTCGCGGGTGAGCCCGATGCGGCCGCGGGCCGGGTCGGGCGCCGGCAGGTCACCGGCCGGGCCCGGCGCCGCGCCCCCGTCCGCCGCGGGGCCCTCCGCCGCGCCCCCGTCCGCCGCGGGGCCCTCCGCCGCGGCCCCGTCCGCCGGGCCGGTGAGCCGGCACAGCAGGTTGATCCGGCGCCACCTGCGGTCCATCGACGGGAAGTCCTCGCGGGTGTGCCCGCCGCGCGACTCCGTGCGCTCCAGCGCGGCCCGCGCCACGCACTCGCTGACCAGCAGCATGTTCCGCAGGTCCAGGGCGAGGTGCCAGCCGGGGTTGAACTGCCGGTGCCCCTCGACGCCGGCCCGGCGCGCCCGGCCGCGCAGCTCGGCCAGCTTCTCCAGGGCCTGCTTCATCTCCGTCTCCCGGCGGATGATGCCGACCAGGTCGTTCATCGTCTGCTGGAGTTCCTGGTGGAGGGTGTACGGGTTCTCCGGCGGGCCGCCGGCCGGCTCCTCGGCCTGCGCCCCGGCGGAGAAGGGCCGCAGCGCCTCGGCGGCGGCGGCGCTCACCTGCCCGTCGTCCACCCGGGGGCGTGCCCCGGCCAGGCCCGCCGCGTACTCGGCGGCGTACCGGCCCGCCCGCCGCCCGAACACCAGCAGGTCGGACAGCGAGTTCCCGCCGAGCCGGTTGGAGCCGTGCATGCCGCCGGCGACCTCACCAGCCGCGTACAGCCCCGGCACCCCGCGCGCGGCGGCCGTGTCGGAGTCGACGGCAACGCCGCCCATCACGTAGTGACAGGTGGGCCCGACCTCCATCGCCTCCGCCGTGATGTCGACGTCGGCCAGCTCCTTGAACTGGTGGTACATGGAGGGCAGCCGCCGCTTGATCACCTCGGCGGGCATCCGGGTCGACACGTCGAGGAAGACACCGCCGTGCGGGGAGCCCCGGCCCTCCTTCACCTCGGTGTTGATGGCCCGCGCCACCTCGTCGCGGGGCAGCAGCTCGGGCGGGCGCCGGTTGCGGTCCGGGTCGTCGTACCAGCGGTCGGCCTCGTCCTCGGTCTCGGCGTACTTGTCCTTGAAGACGTCGGGGACATAGTCGAACATGAACCGCCTGCCGTCGCTGTTGCGCAGCACCCCGCCGTCGCCGCGCACCGACTCGGTGACGAGGATGCCCTTCACCGACGGCGGCCAGACCATGCCCGTCGGGTGGAACTGCACGAACTCCATGTTCAGCAGGGGCGCCCCCGCCAGCAGCGCCAGCGCGTGGCCGTCGCCGGTGTACTCCCACGAGTTCGACGTGACCTTGAAGGACTTGCCGATGCCGCCGGTGGCGATCACCACCGCGGGCGCCTCCAGGACGAAGAAGCGGCCGGTCTCGCGCTCGTAGGCGAAGACGCCGGACACCCGCTCGCCGTCCTTGAGGACCCGGGTGACCGTGCACTCCTGGAAGACCTTCAGCCGGGACTCGTAGTCGCCGGTCCTGCGGTGGTCCTCCTGCTGGAGCGCCACCACCTTCTGCTGGAGGGTGCGGATCAGCTCCAGGCCCGTGCGGTCGCCGACGTGCGCCAGGCGCGGGTACTCGTGGCCGCCGAAGTTGCGCTGCGAGATGCGGCCGTCCTCCGTGCGGTCGAACAGCGCGCCCCAGGTCTCCAGCTCCCACACCCGCTCGGGTGCCTCCCGGGCGTGCAGCTCCGCCATCCGCCACTGGTTGAGGAACTTGCCGCCGCGCAGGGTGTCGCGGAAGTGGACCTGCCAGTTGTCGCCCGCGTTGACGTTGCCCATCGCCGCCGCGATGCCGCCCTCGGCCATCACCGTGTGCGCCTTGCCGAACAGCGACTTGCAGATCACCGCCGTACGGGCGCCCCGCTCGCGCGCCTCGATCGCGGCGCGCAGCCCGGCGCCGCCCGCGCCCACCACGACGACGTCCCACTCCTGCCGGTCGGCCACGGACATCACAGGTCCTCACTCATCGGAGCTCATCAGAACAAGCGCGGGTCGTCGAAGACGCCGGACGCGACGAGGTACACGTAGAAGTCGGCGAGCGCCACGCTCACCAGGGACGCCCAGGCGAGCTGCATGTGCCGGGCGTTGAGCCTCCCCACCAGCCGCCACATGCGGTAGCGCACGGGGTGCTTCGAGAAGTGCCTGAGCTTGCCGCCGACGATGTGCCGGCAGGAGTGGCAGGACAGGGTGTACGCCCAGATCAGCCCGATGTTGACCAGGAAGACCAGCGTGCCCAGGCCCATGTGGCCCCACGCGTAGTGCTCGTCGCGGAAGGCGAGCACGGTGTCGTAGGTCAGGATGCCCGCGACGGGGATCGCCGCGTAGAAGAAGTACCGGTGGGCGTTCTGCAGGATCAGCGGGAAGCGGGTCTCGCCGGTGTACTTCCGGTGCGGCTCCGCGACCGCGCAGGCCGGCGGGGACGCCCAGAAGCCCCGGTAGTACGCCTTGCGGTAGTAGTAGCAGGTCAGGCGGAAGCCGAGCGGGAAGATCAGGATGATGATCGCGGGGGAGACGCCCCACCAGGTGCCGAAGATCTCCCAGTTCGGGCCGGAGCGCATCGGCACGCAGTTCTCCGCCAGGCACGGGGAGTAGAACGGCGAGACGTACGGCGCCGCGTAGTAGTCCGCGTTCGCGAAGGCCCGCCACGTCGAGTAGACGACGAAGGCCAGCAGTCCGGCGGCCGTGGCGGCCGGGGCCAGCCACCAGCGGTCGGTCCGCAGGTGCCGGGCGGCGATGGCGGCGCGCGCCGGGGTGTGGACGCCGCCGCGGGGGTGGGGTTCTGTGGCGGGGGGTGGTTCCGTACCGGTGGCCAAGGGGTGCCTCCCCTTACGGAAGGGTTCAGGGGGCTGGTCGAGGGGTCAGGGGGCGCGGCGGTCGCGGGCGCCGAGGCCCTCGTCGTCCGTGTCCGTCCACAGCGAGAGGTCGTAGGGCGCGTCGGAGATGGTGACGAGGTCGGGCCGTTTCTGCGGGGCCGCGGTCGCCGCCGCCTGCCGCAGCAGCGCGACGCTCTCCCGCAGGTGGTCGGCGTCGGTGCGGACCCGGCGGATCTCCAGGCCGCCGCTGCCGAGCTGCTGTTCCAGGCGGCCGACGGACCGGGACAGGTCGTCGAGGCAGCGCTGGACCGAGGTGAGTTCGTCGTGAACGGACATGACTTGCCCTCACTTCCGCGGGTCCTTCGAGGCCCAAGGCGGCAACGTTCATGCGCCTGCGAGTGTCGCGCGTCACACCGCGCCCTGGGAAGGGACGTGCACCGATTGGCCGAGGCACGTGGGCGCACACCCGGGAGCGCTGCGCCGGACGGGTGACCTTGCCGTCGGTGGCCGACGTGTCGCCCTGTGTTGCAGAACCCTTTCCTCTTCAGTGGCCGCATACATCTGATGAGCACCATATTGCCCCATATACGGCCAAAAGTGATCGTAACTCTCCTGGCCTTCCGGAGGTAGCAGAGATGTCCCACGTCGGCGCCGGACCGCGCGCGGTCACGCGCTCGGTCGCCTTCCTCACCGCGGGCGTGCTCGCGGTGCCCGCCCTCGCGGCCTGCACCTCCGAGGACGACGCGGCCGGCAAGCCGCTCGCCGCGCAGGACCTCGCCCCCGCCGCCCGCGCCCGCGTCGCCGACGGCGGCACCCTGCGCTGGGCCGTGGACTCCGTCCCCGACACCCTGAACACCTTCCAGGCGGACGCCGACGCGACCACCGCCCGCGTCGCCCAGGCCGTGCTGCCCTCGATGTACCGGACGGACGCCACCGGCCGCCCGGTGCGCAACCCCGACTACCTGGAGTCGGCGAAGGTCGTCGAGACCGAGCCCAAGCAGGTCGTCCTCTACAAGCTCAACCAGCAGGCCGTCTGGAGCGACGGCCGGGAGATCGGCGCCGCCGACTTCGCCGCCCAGTGGCGCGCCCTCTCCGGCCGCGACAGCGCCTACTGGACCGCCCGCAACGCCGGATACGAGCGCATCGAGAAGATCGAGCGCGGCCGGAACGACCTGGAGGTCCGGGTCACCTTCAGCCGCCCCTACGCCGACTGGAAGTCGCTGTTCACCCCGCTGTACCCGAAGGACGTCATGGGCACCCCGGACTCCTTCAACGACGGAGCGCGGCGGGAGCTGGAGGTCACCGCCGGCCCCTTCGCGGTCCGGGAGGTCGACCGCGAGGAGGACGAGGTGGTCCTCACCCGCAACCCGCGCTGGTGGGGCGACCAGGCCAAGCTGTCGCGGATCGTGCTGCGCGAGCTGCCCCGCGGCAAGCGGATGGCCGCGCTGGTGGCCGGCGAGGTCGACCTGGCCGAGATCGACCCGGACGCGGCCCGGGAGGTCGGGCTCTCGGCCGCGCCCCCGCGCCGCGCGAGCTCCGGCGCGCCGCTGATGGGCCCGGACGGCTCCCCGTCCGCGGACCCGGACGACGCGGCCCCGGACGGTGCGGGGGCGGGCGGCTCGGAGGGCTCGCCGCTCGCCGGTCCGGGCGGCACCCGGACGGCCGCCCGGGCCCTGCGCTCCTGGGCCGTGGCCAACGGCTCCGACGAGGAGGCCGCCTACGAGGAGACCCTCGCCCGCCAGGAGCGGAGCAAGGCCCGTGCCGCCCGGGAACGCCGGCAGCGGGCCCTGCGCGGCTACGAGGTGCGCAAGTCCCTGGAGCCTGCCTACACCCAGCTCGCCCTCAACGGCGCCGACGGCCCGCTCGCCGACGAACGGGTCCGCCGGGCCGTGGCCCGCGCCCTGGACCGCGAGGAACTCGCCCGGACCGTCCTGAAGCCCCTCGGCCTGCCCGCCGTGCCCGTCGGCAGTCACCTCGCGCTGGCCGGCCAGGCCGCCTACGCCGACGGCAGCGGGGCGCTCGGCGGCCAGGACACCAAGGAGGCGCGGGCCCTGCTCGCGGACGCCGGGTGGGTGCCGGGCGGGCCCGTGAAGGAGGGTGAGAAGACGGCCGGCGGGCAGCGCGAGGCGGCCGGGGAGGGGAAGGAGAAGGAGCGGGAGGAGTCGCCGGGCGGCGACGACGGGACGTACATCGTCGGGGAGGACAACAAGGGCGACAACGGCGACGAGGGTGACCGGGACAAGGAGAAGAAGGGGGAGAAGGGGAAGAAGGACGCCGACAAGAACGCCGAGAAGAGCAGGGGCGGGGAGAACAAGGCGCAGGGCAGCGCCCCCGGCGCCTACGCCCCGAAGGGCACCGCCGCCCCGGCGGACCCGGCGTCGGCACCGCTCGCCAAGAGCGGCAAGCCGCTCACGCTCCGTTTCGTCGTCCCCTCCGGCTCCGGCTCCCGGTCGCTGCGCACGGTGGCGGACCGCATCTCCCGCATGCTGGAGCGGGTCGGCATCCGCACCGACCTCGTCAAGGTCTCCGACGCGAGCTACTTCAAGGACCACATCGCGTCCGGCCAGTACGACCTCGCCCTGTACTCCTGGCCCGCCTCCGCCTTCCCCGCCACCGACGCGCGCCCCATCTACGCCAAGCCGGTCCCGGCCGCCGACGGCTCCCTGAACGTCGAGCAGAACTACACCCGGGTCGGCACCGATCAGGTCGACCAGCTCTTCGACCAGGCCCTCGCGACGCTGGACGAGGAGGAGTCCCGCGCGCTGCTGCGCAAGGCCGACTCCCGCATCTGGGCGGCGGCCGGCTCCCTCCCCCTCTACCAGCGCCCCCAGCTCGTCGCCGCGCGCAAGAACCTCGCCAACGCCGGCGCCTTCGGCTTCGAGACGCCGGTGTACGAGGACATGGGCTTCCTGAAGAAGGGCGCCCAGGGGGCGCGGCCGTCGGCGAGCCCGTCGACCGGGCCGCGCGCGTGAGCCGGACGGACGGGCCGCGCGCGTGAGCCGGAGGGGTGAGCCGGTGCCGTGCGCCGGACGGGTGAGCCGGCTGCCGTGAGCTGCGCCGACGTACCCGGCAAGCCGTCCCGGCGGCGGCCCCGTACCATGGGGTGAGGCCGTGGCATGTTCAGCCCGGCAGGGCCCGCGCAACACAGACGTACGCGCAGGGCATTCCTCACACTCCGGGAGTACGCCGCAATATGGCCGTGTCCACCACACGTCATGACATCCGCAACGTCGCCATCGTCGCCCACGTCGACCACGGCAAGACCACCATCGTCGACGGCATGCTGAAGCAGGCCGGCGCCTTCGCCGCCCACCAGCTCGACTCCGTCGACGACCGCATGATGGACTCGAACGACCTGGAGCGTGAGAAGGGCATCACGATCCTCGCCAAGAACACCGCGGTGAAGTACCACCCGAAGGACGGCGGGGACCCGATCACCATCAACATCATCGACACCCCCGGCCACGCCGACTTCGGCGGCGAGGTCGAGCGCGGCCTGTCGATGGTGGACGGCGTCGTCCTGCTGGTGGACGCCTCCGAGGGCCCGCTGCCGCAGACCCGCTTCGTGCTGCGCAAGGCGCTCCAGGCCCGGCTGCCGATCATCCTGTGCATCAACAAGACGGACCGTCCCGACGCCCGGATCGACGAGGTCGTCAACGAGACCTACGACCTCTTCCTCGACCTGGACGCCGACGAGGAGCAGATCGAGTTCCCGATCGTCTACGCCTGCGGCCGGGACGGCGTCGCCTCCCTGACCAAGCCGGAGGACGGCACGGTCCCGTCCGACTCCACCTCCCTGGAGCCGTTCTTCTCCACGATCCTGGAGCACATCCCGGCCCCCACCTACGAGGAGGGCGCCCCGCTCCAGGCCCACGTGACCAACCTGGACGCCGACAACTTCCTCGGCCGTATCGCGCTGCTCCGCGTCCACCAGGGCGAGCTGAAGAAGGGCCAGACGGTCGCGTGGATGAAGCGCGACGGGTCCGTGCAGAACGTGCGCATCAGCGAGCTGATGATGACCGAGGCGCTCACCCGCAAGCCCGCCGAGAAGGCCGGCCCCGGTGACATCTGCGCGGTCGCCGGCATCCCGGACATCATGATCGGCGAGACGCTCGCGGACCCGGAGAACCCGGTTCCGCTGCCGCTGATCACGGTCGACGAGCCCGCGATCTCCATGACCATCGGCACCAACACCTCCCCGCTGGTCGGCCGCGGCGGCTCCGGCAAGGGCGCCGACGCGAAGGCGGCCGTCAAGGACCGCAAGGTCACCGCCCGCCAGGTCAAGGACCGCCTGGACCGCGAGCTGATCGGCAACGTCTCGCTGCGCGTGCTGGAGACCGACCGTCCCGACGCCTGGGAGGTACAGGGCCGCGGCGAGCTGGCGCTGGCCATCCTGGTCGAGCAGATGCGCCGCGAGGGCTACGAGCTGACCGTCGGCAAGCCGCAGGTCGTCACCAAGGAGGTCGACGGCAAGGTCTACGAGCCGGTCGAGCGCATGACGATCGACGTGCCCGAGGAGCACATGGGCGCGGTCACGCAGCTCATGGGCGTCCGCAAGGGCCGCATGGACAACATGTCCAACCACGGCTCCGGCTGGGTGCGCATGGAGTTCGTCGTGCCCTCCCGCGGCCTGATCGGCTTCCGGACGGAGTTCCTGACCCAGACCCGCGGCACCGGTATCGCGCACTCCATCCACGAGGGCCACGAGCCCTGGTTCGGCACCCTCACCACCCGTAACAACGGCTCGCTGGTCGCCGACCGCGCCGGTGTCGTCACCGCGTTCGCGATGACCAACCTCCAGGAGCGCGGCGTGCTGTTCGTGGAGCCCGGCACCGAGGTGTACGAGGGCATGATCGTCGGTGAGAACTCCCGCTCCGACGACATGGACGTCAACATCACCAAGGAGAAGAAGCTCACCAACATGCGGTCGTCCACGGCCGACGTGGCCGAGTCGATCGTCCCGCCGCGCAAGCTGTCGCTGGAGCAGTCGCTGGAGTTCTGCCGCGACGACGAGTGCGTCGAGGTCACCCCGGAGGCCGTGCGCATCCGCAAGGTGAACCTGGACGCCCGCGAGCGCGCCCGCGCCGCCTCGCGCGCCAAGCACGGCTGACGCCGGCCCGCGCCACCGCACGACGGCAGGCCGGCTCCCGTCCCCTCCGGGACGGGAGCCGGCCTCTTGCGTATGCCGCCAAGTGGGCCTGGCCCCGCGCCAGTTGGTCTCGATCCGGCGGAAGGCGTGCCGGTCCGGCCGCGCTGTGGCTACCCTGCTCCTGCTCACGCGCGGTGGCCGTCCGGGCGGCCTCCGTCATCGGTGAGGGCGGGCTTCCGCTCCCGCGCAACTCATTAAGTCGGCACCGACGTCCGGTATCCGGTGACCTTCGGCCGATAGATATGTAACACGTCCGTTTCGCGGTCATCTATCTACGATTGATTTGCCCGGATTTCGGGAGAAGTACGTGTCAGGTGTGATCGAACCGAGACCGAAGAACTGTGGTCGAGACCGCCGCCGTGGCTAATAGTTGACCGCGTAGAGCTCGGGTCAATGGGTCACGCGCTGTGGGGAGCGCCGACTCACGAGCACACTGGGGGCCGCACGAATCCTCGCCAGATGGCGGAATCTACGCGCGTGCCCCCTCGCGGTGAACAAGTGGACTCATGAGGAGGAGCCCCATGCGTGGTGCCAGGAGCGCCAAGTGGGTTGCCATGGCCGGTGTCGTCGCGCTGGCTGCGACCGCCTGTGGCGGCGGCGGCAGCGGTAGCGACAACGCCAACCGGGAGATCGACCCGAACGGCATCGTCACCTACGCGAACGGCGAGCCGCAGAACCCGCTGCAGCCGGCCAACACGATGGAGGCCTACGGCTCCGTCACCATCGAGGCGATCTTCGCCGGTCTCGTCGACTACACCGACGACGGCAAGATCTCGATGACCAACGCCGAGTCCGTCACGCCGGACAAGGCCAACAAGGTGTGGACGGTCAAGCTCAAGAAGGGCTGGAAGTTCCACAACGGCGAAGAGGTCACGGCCAAGTCCTACGTGGACGCCTGGAACTGGGCCGCCAACGTCAAGAACAACCAGGTCAACTCCTCCTGGTTCTCGGACATCGAGGGCTACGCCGACGTCCACCCGGAGAAGGGCGCGCCCAAGAAGGACGCCATGTCCGGGCTGAAGGTCGTCGACGACCACACCTTCACCATCACGCTCACCACGGGCATCCCGTACTTCAACTACAAGCTCGCCTACCCGGTCTTCTCGCCGCTCCCGAGCGGCTTCTTCAAGGACCCCGAGGGCTACGGCGAGAAGCCGGTCGGCAACGGCCCCTACAAGTTCAAGTCCTGGGAGCACAAGAAGTCGATCCAGCTCGTCCGGAACGACGACTACAAGGGCCCGGACAAGGCGAAGAACGGCGGCATCAACCTCAAGGCGTACACGTCCGACACGGCCGCGTACAACGACCTGGTGTCGAACAACGTCGACTCCATGCCGATCGTGCCCAACTCCGAGCTCGCCAACTACAAGGAAGACCTCGGCGACCGGGCCATCGAGCAGGACTACGCGGCGATCAACACGATCAACCCGGCCTTCTACACCAAGCAGTGGAAGGACATCGACGTCAAGGTCCTGCAGGGCCTGTCGATGGCGATCGACCGCGACACCATCAACAAGACCGTCTTCTACGGCACGCGCGAGTCGGCCACCGGCTGGGTCGCCAAGGGCGTGCTGGGCTACCAGCCGGGCGCCTGCGGCGAGTACTGCAAGTACGACCCGAAGCGCGCCAAGGAGCTCATCGAGGAAGGCGGCGGCGTCCCCGGCAACAAGATCTCCATCCAGTACAACGCCGACCAGCCGCACAAGGACTGGGTCGTCGCCGTCTGCAACTCCATCAAGAAGGCGACCGGCGTCGAGTGCGAGGGTGACGCCAAGACGGACTTCCAGGCCGACCTGGAGACCCGTGACGCCAAGAAGGTCAAGTCGTTCTACCGCTCCGGCTGGGTGCTCGACTACCCCTTCAACGGCAACTTCCTCCGCGACCTGTACAGCACCGGCGTGGCCGGCAACAAGGGCGACTTCTCGGACAAGAAGTTCGACGACCTGGTGAAGAAGGCCGACGCGGCCGCCACCACCGAAGAGTCCGCGAAGCTCTACCAGGAGGCCGAGAAGGAGCTGCAGAACAGCTTCCCGGGCATCCCGCTCTGGTACAACCGCACGATCTCCGGCCACTCGGAGAACGTGAAGAACATGAAGTTCGGCCAGGACGGCGACCCGATCTTCACCGAGGTCGAGGTCTACAAGAAGTAATCCAGCCGGGGCAGTTGACCCGCAGCGCAGGCCGGTGACCCCGGCCTGCGCTGCGGTCGGCTCCGCTATGGACGGAGGCACGATGGGGCGCTATGTCGCGCGGCGACTGCTCCAGATGATCCCGGTCTTCCTCGGGACAACCCTGCTCATCTTCCTGATGGTGAACGTGCTGCCCGGTGATCCGGTGGCGGCGCTCTGGGGAGACAAGCCGCCGGACCCGGCGCAGATGGCGCAGATCAAGCACGACCTCGGGCTCGACCTGCCGCTGTGGCAGCAGTACCTGCACTACCTCGGCAACCTGCTCCAGGGCGACTTCGGTTCGACGATCGCCGGCAACCGGCCGGTCATCGACGAGATGACGGGCGCGTTCCCGGTCTCCATCCGCCTCGCGCTGATGGCGTTCGTCTTCGAGATGGTCGTCGGCATCTTCTTCGGCGTGCTCGCCGGCGTGAAGCGCGGCAAGATGATCGACACCGGTGTCACGGTCTTCACCCTGCTGGTGATCTCCGTTCCGGTCTTCGTGCTCGGCCTGCTCGGCCAGCAGATCTTCGGTACCCAGCTCGGCTGGGTGAAGCCGAACGTCTCGGAGTCCCCGACCCTGGGAGAGCTGCTGCTGCCCGCGCTGGTGCTCGGCTCGCTCTCGCTGGCCTACGTCGCCCGGCTCACCCGTACCTCGATCGCCGAGAACGCGCGCGCCGACTACATGCGCACGGCCATCGCCAAGGGGCTGCCGCAGCGCCGCATCGTCTCGGTGCACCTGCTGCGCAACTCCCTGATCCCGGTGGTCACCTACCTCGGCACCGACATCGGTTCGCTGATGGCGGGCGCCGTCGTCACCGAGGGCATCTTCAACGTGCAGGGCGTCGGCAACCTGCTCTTCGATGCGCTCGCCCGCCGCGAGGGCACGGTCGTCGTCGGGTGTGTGACGGTCTTCGTCCTCATCTACCTCGCCGCCAACCTGCTCGTCGACCTGCTCTACGCGGTGCTGGACCCGAGGATTCGCTATGCCTGAGAACACCGTGAAGCCGCAGAAGACCGGCTCCGGCACGGCCGTCGAGGAGCCCGCGGGCGCCGTCGGCGCCACCGCCGCGGAGGCCGGTCCCGCCCAGGACAAGCCGCGCTCGCTCGCCGCCGACGCCTGGGCCGACCTCGTCCGCCGGCCACTGTTCGTCATCTCCGCGGTACTGATCGCGTTCCTGCTGGTGATGGCGGCCTTCCCGTCGCTGTTCAGCAGCACGGACCCGACCGCCGGCGACCTGAGCGCGCACTTCCTGGACAAGCCGAACCTCGGCCACTTCTTCCAGGCGGACTGGTTCGGCTACGACAACCAGGGCCGGTCCATCTACGCCCGCGTCGTCTACGGGGCCCGGGTGTCGATCATGGTCGGCGTCGGGGTGACCCTGCTGGTCACCGTGTTCGGCGGCCTGATCGGCATGCTCGCCGGCTACTTCGGCGGCGTCTGGGACACCCTGCTGTCCCGCATCACCGACGTGTTCTTCGGCATCCCGTTCATCCTCGGCGCGATGGTGGTGCTCAACGCGTTCACCGAACGCACCGTGTGGACCGTCATCGGGGCCCTCGCGTTCCTCGGCTGGACCACCATCGCGCGCGTCATGCGCGGTGCGGTGGTCACCGCCAAGCACGCGGACTACGTGGTCGCCGCCCGGGCGCTCGGCGCCGGGACCGGACGGATCCTGTTCAAGCACATCCTGCCGAACGCGATCGCGCCGGTGATCGTCGTCGCCACCATCCAGCTCGGTGTCTACATCGTCGCCGAGTCGACGCTGTCGTTCCTGGGTCTGGGCCTGGGCACCAACGAGGTCTCGTGGGGCGGCGACATCGACACCGCCACCGACCACATCCGCAACGCACCGCACCTGCTGTTCTTCCCGGCGGGCATGCTCAGCCTCACGGTGCTGGCGTTCATCATGCTCGGCGACGCTGTACGCGAAGCCCTCGACCCGAAGCTGCGCTGAGGGAGGCGTACATGACCACCACCACGCCCGCGAACGTCCCCGTCCCCCGCTCGGGCGAGGACGACGGCGGCACGCTGCTCGAAGTGCGGGACCTGCACGTCGAGTTCCACACCCGTGACGGTGTCGTCAAGGCCGTCAACGGCGTCAACTACTCCGTCAACGCCGGCGAGACCCTCGCGGTGCTCGGCGAGTCCGGCTCCGGCAAGTCCGTGACCGCCCAGGCGATCATGGGCATCCTCGACATGCCGCCGGGGAGGATCCCGCAGGGCGAGATCCTCTTCCGCGGCCAGGACATGCTGAAGATGCCGGGCGAGGAGCGCCGGAAGCTGCGCGGCAGCAAGATCGCGATGATCTTCCAGGACGCGCTGTCGTCGCTCAACCCCGTGCTCTCGGTGGGCTACCAGCTCGGCGAGATGTACCGCGTCCACCAGGGCCTGAGCAAGAAGGACGCCAAGGCCAAGGCCATCGAGCTGATGGACCGGGTGAAGATCCCCGCCGCCAAGGAGCGCGTCGGCGACTACCCGCACCAGTTCTCCGGCGGTATGCGCCAGCGCATCATGATCGCGATGGCGCTCGCCCTGGAACCGGACCTGATCATCGCGGACGAGCCGACCACGGCCCTCGACGTGACCGTGCAGGCCCAGGTCATGGACCTCCTCGCCGAACTGCAGCGGGAGTACAACATGGGCCTGATCCTGATCACCCACGACCTGGGTGTCGTCGCGGACGTCGCCGACAAGATCGCGGTGATGTACGCGGGACGGATCGTCGAGCAGGCGCCCGTGCACGAGCTGTACAAGCGCCCGGCCCACCCGTACACCCGGGGTCTGCTCGACTCGATCCCGCGCCTGGACCAGAAGGGCCAGGAGCTGTACGCGATCAAGGGACTGCCGCCCAACCTCCTGAAGATCCCGAGTGGCTGCGCGTTCAACCCGCGGTGCCCCAAGGCGCAGGACATCTGCCGCACCGACGTTCCGCCGCTGGTGCAGGTGACCGAGCGGGACGGCACCGAGATCGCCGGGCGCGCCAGCGCCTGCCACTTCTGGAAGGAGACGATCCATGGCTGAGACCGGCAAGAACGGGGAGCCGCAGGACGCCACACCGAACGTCTCCGAGGTCGAGGTCGTCGACGCCGCGACCGAGACCGACGCGGTGGCCGCCCTCGAGGCGCCGGTCGGCCGGGGCGAGCCGATCCTCCAGGTCCGCAACCTGGTGAAGCACTTCCCGCTCACCCAGGGCATCCTGATCAAGAAGCAGGTCGGCGCGGTCAAGGCGGTCGACGGGATCTCCTTCGACCTCCACCAGGGCGAGACCCTGGGCATCGTGGGCGAGTCCGGCTGCGGCAAGTCCACCGTCGCCAAGCTCCTGATGATGCTGGAGACGGCGACCGCGGGCGAGATCTTCTACAAGGGCCAGGACATCACCAAGCTGTCCGGGCGCGCCCTGAAGGCCGTACGCCGCAACATCCAGATGGTGTTCCAGGACCCCTACACGTCCCTGAACCCCCGGATGACGGTGGGCGACATCATCGGGGAGCCCTTCGAGATCCACCCCGAGGCGGCCCCGAAGGGCGACCGGCGCCGCAAGGTGCAGGAGCTGCTGGACGTGGTCGGGCTCAACCCCGAGTACATCAACCGCTACCCGCACCAGTTCTCCGGCGGCCAGCGCCAGCGCATCGGCATCGCCCGCGGCCTCGCGCTCAACCCGGAGATCATCATCTGCGACGAGCCGGTGTCGGCGCTGGACGTGTCCGTCCAGGCGCAGGTCATCAACCTGATGGAGAAGCTCCAGGACGAGTTCAACCTCTCCTACCTCTTCATCGCCCACGACCTGTCGATCGTCCGGCACATCTCCGACCGCGTCGGCGTGATGTACCTCGGCAAGATGGCCGAGATCGGCACCGACGCGGAGATCTACGACCACCCCACGCACCCGTACACCCAGGCGCTGCTCTCCGCCGTCCCGGTCCCCGACCCGGAGACCCGGGAGGGGCGCGAGCGGATCATCCTCACCGGCGACGTGCCGTCCCCGGCCAACCCGCCCTCGGGCTGCCGCTTCCGCACCCGCTGCTGGAAGGCCCAGGACAAGTGCGCCGAGGAGGTCCCGCTGCTCGCGATCCCCGAGCGCTTCCGGGGCACGGACTCCCCGGCGGCCCACGAGTCGGCCTGCCACTTCGCGGAGGAGAAGGACGTGGTCCACGCGGCCTGACCTCCCCCTGCGGTCCGTTCCGGTTCCCGGCACCTGCCCCCAGGTGCCGGGAACCGGCGTTTTCGCCGGCCTTTCACCGGCCTTTTCAGGCGGATGCCGCAGCCCGTGCCCAGTGACAGGCCACCCGGGGCCCGTCGTTCCCCGCCGGTTCGCCGTCCTCCGCCGACAGGCCCGGGTCCCGCGTACGGCAGTGCTCGGCCACGCCCGCCCGGTCCGCCTCGCCGGAGGCGAGGACGGGGCAGCGGGGGCGGAAACGGCAGCCGGTGGGGATGCGGGAGGGGTCCGGAGGTTCGCCGGACAGCACCACCGGATCTCCGGGGGCCTCCGGGAGGACCGAGAGGAGGGCCCGGGTGTAGGGGTGCCGGGGAGCCGTCAGGACCTGTTCGACCGGGCCCGTCTCCACGATGCGGCCCAGGTACATCACCGCCACCCGGTCGGCGATGTTCCAGGCCAGGCCCAGGTCGTGCGTCACCACCAGCGCCGCCAGGCCCAGTTCGTCCCGCAGCCGCAGCAGCAGCGCCAGGATCTCCCCCCGCACGGAGGCGTCCAGGGAGGCCACCGGCTCGTCGGCGACGAGGAGTTCGGGCTCCAGGACCAGCGCGCCCGCGATCACCACACGCTGGCGCTGGCCGCCGGACAGCTCGTGCGGGTAGCGCAGGAAGAAGCGCTCGGGCGGGCGCAGGCCCGCGCGGGACAGGGCCCCGGCGACCGCCGCCCGCTCGTCGCCGCGGTGGCCGTGGATCCGCAGCCCCTCGGCCACCGCGTCGTACACCGTGTGCCGCGGGTTCAGCGAGCCGCTCGGGTCCTGGAGGACGAGCTGGGCCCGCCTGCGGTACGCCTTCAGGGCGCGCGAGGTGTACTCCAGCGGCCGTCCGGCGAAGCCGACCCGTCCCGCCGTCGGCTTCACCAGGCCCAGCAGCGCACGCGCCAGCGTCGTCTTGCCGCAGCCCGACTCGCCGACCAGCGCCACGATCTCACCGGGCCGGATGTCGAGGTCGACGCCGTCCACCGCCCGCGCGGGCGCGTCGCCGCGGCGGCCGGGATACGTCACGTGCAGGCCCCGGGCGCCGAGCAGCGGTGCGGGGGTCGTCATGAGGCGCTCCCGGTGTTCGTCGGGTTCTGGGCCGGCGCGGCGCCCGCCACGTGCACGCAGGCCGCCCGCCGGCCCGCTCCCGCCTCCCGCAGCACCTGGTCCCGCGTACCGCAGCTCTCCAGCGCCACCGGGCAGCGCGGGTGGAACGCGCAGCCGGACGGCAGCGCGGCGGGGTCGGGCGGGTCACCGGGCAGGCCGCGCGGGGCGAGGCGGGAGGCCGGGTCGCCGATGCGCGGGAACGCGGCCGACAGCGCCCCGGCATAGGGGTGCCGGGCGTCCTCGTACACCGCCCGGGCGGGTCCCTCCTCGACCACCCGGCCCGCGTACATCACCGCCAGCCGGTCGCAGGTGTCGGCGAGGACCGCCAGATCGTGGCTGATCATGATCAGGCCGAGGTCCCGCTCGGCGACCGACCGCTCGATCAGCCGCAGGATCTGCGCCTGGACCATCACGTCCAGCGCGGTGGTCGGCTCGTCCGCGACGATCAGCCGCGGATCGCAGGCCAGCGCCATCGCGATCATCACGCGCTGTCGCTGCCCGCCGGACAGCTCGTGCGGGTACGCCGACGCCCGCGCCGCCGGCAGCCCCACCCGCTCCAGCAGCTCGCCCGCCCTCCGGCGCGCGGCGGCGGCGGTCGCCCGGCGGTGCAGCAGGACCGGTTCGGCGATCTGGTCGCCGACCCGGTGGACGGGGTTCAGCGCGTGCATCGCCCCCTGGAAGACGATCGAGGCGCCGGCCCAGCGGACCGCCCGCACCCGGCCCCACTTCATCGTCAGCACGTCCTCGCCGTCCAGCAGGATCCGCCCGCCGACCTGCGTCCCGGGCGGCAGCAGCCGCAGCAGCGCCAGCGCCAGCGTGGACTTGCCGCAGCCCGACTCGCCCGCGACGCCCAGCTTCCGCCCGGCCTCCAGCCGCAGGTCCACGCCCCGCACGGCGGCCACCCCGCCCGGATACGTCACCTCCAGGCCCTCGACCTCCAGCAGCGTCAACGGGCCACCCCCAGCCTCGGGTTGAGAACGGACTCCACCGCGCGCCCGCACAGGGTGAACGCCAGGGCCACCGCCGCGATGGCGATGCCGGGCGGCACCAGGTACCACCAGTCGCCGGAGCTGACCGCGCCCGCCTCCCGCGCGTCCTGGAGCAGCCCGCCCCAGGACACCACCGTCGGATCGCCGAGCCCGAGGAAGGCCAGCGTCGCCTCGGCCAGGATGGAGGCGGACACCATCAGGGTGGTCTGCGCCAGCACCAGCGGCATCACGTTCGGCAGCACGTGCCGGGTCATGATGTGCCCGTGCCCGCCGCCGAGCGCCCTGGCGCGTTCGATGTACGGCCGCGACTCCACCGCCAGCGTCTGGGCCCGCACCAGCCGGGCCGTGGTCGGCCACGTCGTCACGCCGATCGCCAGGATCACCGTGCCCAGCGAGCGGGACATCACCGTGGCGAGCGCGATGGCGAGCACCAGCGTCGGCATCACCAGGAACCAGTCGGTGACCCGCATGACCACGGTCGCGTACGCCCCCCGGAAGTGCCCGGCGGTGATGCCGACCACCGCGCCGATCGCCACCGACAGCACCGCCGCGAGCAGCCCGACCAGCAGCGAGACCCGCGAGCCCCACACCACCAGCCCCAGCACGTCGCGCCCGAACCGGTCCGTCCCGAGGGGGAACTCCCCGCTCGGGCTCTCCAGCGGCCGGCCCGGCGCGTCCGTCACGCCGGACACGTCGGAACCGACCGTCAGCGGTGCGGTCAGCGCCACCAGCGCGCACAGGACGAGCGCGGCCAGGCCCACGAGCCCGGCGCGGTGGGTGCGGTACTGCCGCCAGAAGCGCGCGGCGGCCCGGCGGCGGCGCTGCCAGGCGAGCCGGCGCGGCGAGGAGGGCGCCACCGGAGCGGCCGTCATCGGCCCACCCGGGGGTCGAACAGCGGATAGACCAGGTCGGCCAGCGTGTTCATGAGGATCACCGCCGAGGCGAAGAAGAGGAACAGGCCCTGGACCAGGGGCAGATCGGGCACGCTCAGGGCCTGGTAGAACAGGCCGCCCAGGCCGGGCCAGGAGAACACCGTCTCGACGAGGATCACTCCCGCCACCGTCCGGCCCAGGTTGACGAAGACCAGCGTCACGGTCGGCAGCAGCGCGTTCGGCACGGCGTGCCGGCGCCGCACCAGGTCGTCCCGGAGCCCCTTGGCGCGGGCGGTCGTCAGGTAGTCGCTGCCCATCTCGTCCAGCAGCGCGGAACGGGTGACCAGCAGCGTCTGCCCGTACTCGACCGCGACCAGGGTGAGCACCGGCAGGATCAGGTGGTGGGCGACGTCGAGGACGTACGCGAGGCCCTCCTCGCCGCCCGACTCCATGCCGCCGGTCGGGAACAGGCCGGGGACCGGGCCGGCCCCGACCGAGAACACGATGATGAGCAGCAGGCCCAGCCAGAAGGAGGGGACGGAGTACAGGGTCAGCGCCAGGCCCGTGTTCAGCCGGTCCCCGAGCCGGCCGTGCCGCCAGGCGGACCGGGTGCCCAGGACGATGCCGAGCAGGGTGTACAGCACGAACGCGGTGCCGGTGAGCAGCAGGGTGTTCGGGAGGGCCTCGGCGATCTTCTCGGTGACCGGCGCCCGGAACTGGTACGAGGTGCCCAGGTCCCCGGTGAGCGCCTTGCCGCAGTAGTCCGTGAACTGCCGCCACAGGGGCAGATCGAGCCCGAACTCCCGCCGGTAGGCGGCCAGCTGCTCGGCCGAGACCGGGCGCCCGCCGGTCATCGTCTTGACCGGGTCGCCCGGGATCAGCCGGAACAGGAAGAAGCCGGTGACGAGGACGGCGGCCAGGGAGACCAGGGCGCCGCCCGCCTTCTGGGCCCCGTAGCGCAGGTAGGCGGCGGCCGTGCGCGCCCGCGGCCCGCGGGGCGCCGGGGCGGTCTCGGCGGCCGGTACGGAGGGGGTGCCGGTGGTCATGGGCGGCCGCCCGCGCGGGGAACTGGTCGGTTCATCGGCTACTCGCGGTCCTCGGCCGTGGCCCGCCGCCGCATCACCAGGAATCCGCCGGCGCCCGCGAGCAGGACGAGGCCCACGACGATCCCGGTGACGACGGCCGCCGAGCCGGCCCCGTCCCCGGAGCCGCCGGAGTCGGCCGGGACCGCCGACCACCAGCTCCAGTAGCCGTCCTGGCCGTAGATGTTGCCCGCGGCCTTCGGCATCGTCTCGATGGAGGCGATCTGGTCGGTGCGGTAGGCCTCCACGGCGTTCGGGTACGCCATGACGTTCATGTACCCGAGGTCGTACAGCCGGGACTGGAGCTGTTTGACCAGGGCGGCCCGCTTGTCCGGGTCGTACTCGGCGAGCTGCCGGGCGTACAGGCCGTCGTACTTCTCGTCGCAGATGAAGTTGTCGGTGGCGCCGGTGTCCTCGGGGGTGGCGGGCAGGGCCGCGCAGGTGTGGATCGACAGCACGAAGTCCGGGTCCGGGTTGACGGACCAGCCGTCGAAGGCGAGGTCGTAGGTGCCCGCGAGCCAGGGGTCGCTGACGTTGTCCAGGCAGTCGAGCCGCACGCCGATGCCGAGCTCGCCCCACCACTCCTCCAGGTACTGGCCGACCGCCTTGTCGTTGGGGTCGGTGGCGTGGCACAGGAGGCGGTAGGTGATCGGCTTGCCGTCCTTGCCCAGGCGCCTGCCCTCGCCGTCCTTGCGGTAGCCGGCCTCGTCGAGCAGCCGCGCCGCCCTGGCCGGGTCGTGGGCCAGCTCCTGGTCCGGCGAGGGTTTCCAGAAGTAGCGCGAGAAGCGGGGCGGGATGTATCCGGCGCCCTCGACCGCGTGGCCCTGGAAGACCTTGTCGACGAGGGCCTTGCGGTCCACGGCCAGGAACAGCGCCTGCCGCACCCGCCGGTCGAGCAGGGACGGGTGGCCGTCGCCGAAGCGCTCCCCGTTCCTGGCGCGGGCGCCCGGGTTGACGGCGAGGGCGTAGAAGCGGCGGCCGGGCGCGTCGTTGACCTTGATGTTCTCCTGGCCCTTGAGGGAGTCGGCCTGGGCGGGCGTCAGGGAGGGCGAGCCGGCCACGAAGGAGACCTCTCCCTTGCGCAGGGCGGCCACCGCGGCGTCCTGGTCCTTGTAGTAGCGGAAGACCAGCTCGTCGAACTTGGGCGCCCCGCGCCAGAACCGGTCGTTGGCCTTCAGGCGCACGTAGCTGTCGGGCTTGTAGCCGGTGAGCACGAACGGGCCGCTGCCGACGACGGGGAAGTCCCCGGTGTTGTGGAACTTGGAGAGATCCCCGACCTTCTCCCACACGTGCTTGGGCACGATCGGCACGTCGAGGGCGGCCATCGTGGCCTGCGGCTTGTCCAGCCGGATGACCAGTTCGGTGGGGCTCGGGGCCGTCACCTTCTCGAAGTTGGCGACGAAGCTGCCGTTGGCGGTGCCCGCCGCCTCGTCGGTCATCATCGTGTTGAACGTCCAGGCCGCGTCCTCGGCGGTGATCCTGCGGCCGTCCGACCAGCGGGCGTCGGAGCGGATCGTGTAGGTCCAGGTGAGCTTGTCCGCGGACGGCTTCCACGCGGTGGCGAGCCCCGGGACCGCGCGGGCGTCCTCGGTGTCGTAACCGGTCAGGTACTCGTACATCAGCCGGTTGATGCTCGTGCTGACCAGGCGCGTCGCCAGGAACGGGTTCAGCGAGTCGACGCTCTGCGCGACCGCGACGGTGAGCACCTTCTTGTCGTCCTCGGCCCGGGCCTGCCCGGGGGGCAGGGCGGAGGTGAGGAGCAGGGCGGCGGCGCCGGCGGCGACGAGCCGGGGGAGGAAGCCCCCTCTGCCGTGCTGAACTGGTGTGCTCATATGTCCTGACCTCGCGTCATCGCTCGCACGCCGCTTGGGTTGATGAGTGTGTCTATCAGCGCGCTCTGCGCGCGTCAACGGTGCCTTGCCTCCCATGTGGCCTGCGAAAACAGGGGAGTTGGCGGCGTAGGGCAGTCAGTGGTCCAGACCGGTGAAGCGCCGCTGGTGACGGGCTGACGGCCCCGCCGTCCGGCGTGCGGGCCGGATGCCGCCGGACGGGGGACGGGTGCCCCGGACGGATGAGATGAATGAGTGCTATGCCCGTTGTCGGTGGATAGTGGCGGATGACGGATCAGCGTGTCGGGCAGCACAGAGGAGGCACTCCATGCGTGGAGCCATGCACGCCGGCCGCGCCGTGTGCGCGGCGGCGGTGGTCCTCGCCGCCACGGCCTGCGGAGGCGGGGGAACCGGCGGCGGTCCCGACGCGGTGCTCTCCTCCTCCTGGGGCGACCCGCCGAACCCGCTGGAGCCGGCCAACACCAACGAGGTGCAGGGCGGCAAGGTCCTCGACATGATCTTCCGCGGGCTGAAGCGGTACCACCCCGAGACCGGCGAGGCCGAGGACATGCTCGCCGAGAAGATCGAGACCACCGACTCGCGGAACTTCACCGTCACCGTCAAGGACGGCTGGACCTTCAGCAACGGCGAGAAGGTCACCGCCCGGTCCTTCGTCGACGCCTGGAACTACGGCGCGAGCCTGAAGAACAACCAGCGCAACGCCTACTTCTTCAGCTACATCGACGGTTACGACAAGGTGCACCCGGAGAGCGGCAGGCAGACCGCCGACACCCTCTCCGGCCTGAAGGTCACCGGCGAGCGCACCTTCACCGTCCGGCTGAACCAGAAGTTCTCCACCTTCCCCGAGACCCTGGGCTACCCCGCCTTCGCCCCCCTGCCCCGCCTCTTCTTCGACGACCACGACGCCTGGCTGAAGAAACCCGTCGGCAACGGCCCGTACCGGGTCGAGAACTACACCCGGGGCTCCCAGATGTCCCTGCGCACGTGGGAGCAGTACCCCGGCGACGACAAGGCGCGCAACGGCGGTGTCGACCTGAAGGTCTACACCGACAACAACACCGCCTACACCGACCTCATGGCCGGCAACCTGGACCTCGTCGACGACATCCCCGCCGCCCAGCTCAAGAACGTCGACACCGACCTCGGCGACCGGTACATCAACACCCCGGCCGGCATCATCCAGACCCTCGCCTTCCCCTTCTACGACCGGAACTGGAACAAGCCCGGCATGGAGAAGGTCCGCACGGGCCTGTCCCGGGCGATCGACCGGGAGCAGATCACCGAGACGATCTTCCACGGGACCCGCACCCCGGCCACCGACTGGACCTCACCCGTCCTCGGCGAGGACGGCGGCTTCCACAAGAGCCTGTGCGGGGACGCCTGCCGGTACGACCCCGACGAGGCCAAGCGGCTGATCGAGGAGGGCGGCGGGCTGCCCGGCGGCCAGGTGAAGATCACGTACAACGCCGACACCGGCTCCCACAAGCAGTGGGTGGACGCCGTGTGCAACTCCGTCAACAACGCCCTCGGCAACGACCGCGCCTGCGTCGGCAACCCGGTCGGCACCTTCGCCGACTTCCGCGGCCGGATCACCGACCGCAAGATGCCCGGCCCGTTCCGCGCCGGCTGGCAGATGGACTACCCGCTCATCCAGAACTTCCTCCAGCCGCTGTACTACACCAATGCCTCCTCCAACGACGGCAAGTGGTCGAACGGGAAGTTCGACGACCTCGTGGACCGGGCCAACGCCGAGTCCGACACCGCCAAGGCCGTCGGCCTGTTCCGGCAGGCCGAGGAGGTGGTCCGGGACAACATGGCCGCCATCCCCCTGTGGTACCAGAACGGCAGCGCCGGCTACTCCGAGCGCCTGTCCGGCGTGAAGCTCAACCCCTTCAGCGTCCCCGTCTACGACCAGATCACGGTCGGCTGAGGGGGCGCCATGGGACGGTACGTCGTCCGGCGGCTGCTCCAGATGATCCCGGTCTTCGTCGGGGCCACGCTGCTGATCTTCCTGATGGTCCACGTCATGGGCGACCCGATCGCCGGCCTGTGCGGCGAGCGCGCGTGCGACCCGGCCACCGCCGCCCGGCTGCGCCGGGAGTTCGGCCTCGACCAGCCCGTGTGGCAGCAGTACCTGACCTACATGGGCAACGTCCTCACCGGCGACTTCGGCACCGCCTTCAACGGCCAGCCGGTCACCGAGCTGATGGGGTCGGCGTTCCCGGTCACCATCCGGCTGACCCTCGTGGCGATCGTCCTGGAGGTCGTCATCGGCGTCACCCTCGGCGTCGTCACCGGCCTGCGCCGCGGCCGGCCCGTCGACACCACGGTGCTGCTGCTCACCCTCGTCGTCATCTCCGTCCCCACCTTCGTCACCGGCCTGCTGGTCCAGCTCCTGCTCGGCGTGAAGTGGGGCTGGATCAAACCGTCCGTCTCCCCCGAGGCCCCCGTCGACGAGCTGATCGTCCCCGGTCTGGTCCTCGCCTCCGTCTCCCTCGCCTACGTGACCCGGCTGACCCGCACCTCCATCGCCGAGAACCGGCGCTCCGACTACGTCCGCACGGCGATCGCCAAGGGCCTGCCGCGCCGCCGGGTCGTCGTCCGGCACCTGCTGCGCAACTCCCTCATCCCCGTCGTCACCTTCATCGGCACCGACGTGGGCGCCCTGATGGGCGGGGCGATCGTCACCGAGCGGATCTTCAACATCCACGGCGTCGGCTACCAGCTCTACCAGGGCATCCTCCGGCAGAACACCCAGACCGTCGTCGGCTTCGTCACCGTCCTGGTCCTGGTGTTCCTGGCCGCCAACCTCCTCGTCGACCTCCTGTACGCCGTACTCGACCCGAGGATCCGCTATGCCTGAGCAGCCCTACGAGCCCGAGCGCGCCGTCGCCGGCACCGGCATGGGCGGGCAGATGGACCTCGCCGTGAGCGAGGGCACCACGCTGGAGAAGACGCCGGGCGGCCCGGAGGGCACCGGCCCGGAGGGCAGGGCCCGCAGCCTGTGGTCCGACGCCTGGCACGACCTGCGCCGCAACCCCGTCTTCCTCGTCTCCGCGCTGGTGATCTGCTTCCTGGTCGTCATCTCCCTGTGGCCGTCCCTGATCGCCTCCGGCAACCCCCTCGCCTGCGACCTGGCCAAGGCCCAGGAGGGCTCCCAGCCCGGCCACCCCTTCGGCTTCAACGGCCAGGGCTGCGACGTCTACACCCGCACCGTCCACGGCGCCCGCACCTCCGTCACGGTCGGGGTGTGCGCCACGCTCGGCGTCGCCGTCCTCGGCAGCGTGCTCGGCGGGCTCGCCGGGTTCTTCGGCGGGGCGTGGGACGGGTTCCTCTCCCGGATCACCGACGTCTTCTTCGCGATCCCGGTCGTCCTCGGCGGCCTGGTCCTGCTGTCGATGGTGACCAGCAACAGCGTCTGGCCGGTCGTCGGGTTCATGGTGCTGCTGGGCTGGCCGCAGGTCTCCCGCATCGCCCGCGGCTCCGTCATCACCGTCAAGCACAACGACTACGTGCAGGCCGCCCGGGCGCTGGGCGCCTCCCCCTCCCGCCTGCTGCTGCGGCACATCGCGCCCAACGCCGTCGCCCCCGTCATCGTCGTGGCCACCATCGCGCTCGGCACCTACATCGCGCTGGAGGCGACCCTGTCCTACCTCGGCGTCGGCCTGAAACCCCCGAGCGTGTCCTGGGGCATCGACATCTCCGCCGCCTCCCCCTACGTCCGCAACGCCCCGCACGCCCTGCTGTGGCCCTCGGGCGCGCTGGCGGTCACCGTGCTGGCGTTCATCATGCTCGGCGACGCGGTGCGCGACGCCCTCGACCCGAAGCTGAGGTGAGCCGCCATGCTGCTGGACGTGCGTGACCTGCACGTGGAGTTCCACACCCGCGAGGGCGTCGCCCGGGCCGTCAACGGCGTGAGCTACCGCGTGGACGCCGGCGAGACCCTCGCCGTGCTCGGCGAGTCCGGCTCCGGCAAGTCCGTCACCGCCCAGGCGGTCATGGGCATCCTCGACATGCCGCCGGGCCGCATCACCCGCGGCGAGGTGCTGTTCGAGGGCCGGGACCTGCTCAAGCTCAAGGAGGACGAGCGGCGCAAGGTGCGCGGCGCCGAGATGGCGATGATCTTCCAGGACGCGCTGTCCTCCCTCAACCCGGTGCTCACCGTCGGCGACCAGCTCGCCGAGATGTTCACCGTGCACCGGGGCATGTCGCGGAAGGACGCGCGCGACCGGGCCGTCGAGCTGATGGACCGGGTGCGCATCCCGGCCGCCAGGGAGCGGGTGAAGCAGTACCCGCACCAGTTCTCCGGCGGCATGCGCCAGCGCATCATGATCGCCATGGCGCTGGCCCTGGAGCCGAAGCTGATCATCGCCGACGAGCCCACCACCGCCCTCGACGTCACCGTCCAGGCCCAGGTCATGGACCTGCTCGCGGAGCTGCAACGCGAGTACCACATGGGCCTCATCCTCATCACCCACGACCTGGGCGTGGTCGCGGACGTCGCCGACCGCATCGCCGTGATGTACGCGGGCCGGATCGTGGAGACGGCACCGGTGCACGCCCTGTACAAGGCGCCCGCCCACCCCTACACCCGTGGCCTGCTCGACTCCATCCCGCGCCTGGACCACAAGGGCCGCGAGCTGTACGCCATCAAGGGCCTGCCGCCCAGCCTCCTGCACATCCCCTCCGGCTGCCCCTTCCACCCCCGCTGCCCCATGGCCCAGGACGTGTGCCGCACCGACGTGCCCCCGCTGTACGAGGTGACCGAGGCGGAGGCCGGGCGGGGCAGCGCCTGCCACTTCTGGCGGGAGTGCCTGCATGGCTGAGCCGATCCTCCAGGTCCGCGGCCTGGTCAAGCACTACCCGCTCACCAGCGGCATCCTCTTCAAGAAGCAGGTCGGCGCGGTGAAGGCCGTCGACGGGGTGGACTTCGACCTCGCCCGGGGCGAGACCCTCGGCATCGTCGGCGAGTCCGGCTGCGGCAAGTCCACGGTCGCCCGGCTGCTGGTCAGCCTGGAGAAGCCGACGGCCGGCGAGATCCGCTACAAGGGCGAGGACGTCACCCGGCTCTCGGGCCGGGCCCTGAAGGCGGTCCGCCGCAACATCCAGATGGTCTTCCAGGACCCGTACACCTCCCTCAACCCCCGCATGACGGTCGGCGACATCATCGGCGAGGCGTACGACATCCACCCCGAGGCCGCGCCCAAGGGCGACCGGCGCCGCCGGGTGCGGGAACTCCTCGACGTCGTCGGCCTCAACCCCGAGTACGTCAACCGCTACCCGCACCAGTTCTCCGGCGGCCAGCGCCAGCGCATCGGCATCGCCCGCGGGCTCGCCCTGCGCCCCGAGATCATCGTCGCCGACGAGCCGGTCTCCGCCCTCGACGTGTCGGTGCAGGCCCAGGTGATCAACCTGATGGGGCGGCTCCAGGACGAGTTCGGCCTCTCCTACGTCTTCATCGCCCACGACCTGTCGATCGTGCGGCACATCTCCGACCGGGTCGGGGTGATGTACCTCGGGCGGATCGTGGAGACCGGCACCGACACGGAGATCTACGACCATCCGACCCACCCCTACACCCAGGCGCTGCTGTCCGCCGTGCCGGTGCCCGACCCCGAGGCGCGCGAGCACCGCGAGCGGATCATCCTCGCCGGCGACGTGCCCTCCCCGGCCAACATCCCCTCCGGCTGCCGCTTCCGCACCCGCTGCTGGAAGGCGCGCGAGCGCTGCGCCCTGGAGGTCCCCGCGCTCGCGGTCCCGGAGGCGTTCCGGCACACCACCACACCCGCCGCCCACGACTCGGCCTGCCACTTCGCGGAGGAGGCCGCGCCGGCCGGGCGCTCCGCACCGGGGGCGGCGCCGCCCGGGCAGGACGGCACCGCGCCCGGCTGAGGCGGACGGACGGCCGGGGCCGGGGACGCATGGCAACGGGCCGGGGCGACATGGCGCGCCCCGGCCCGTTCACGGCACCCGCACGGCCGTACGCGGTACAGCCTCCCGCGCCCCCATATCGGCACCGCTTCCGGGACGTTGCGGGCGCGTTAACGCGGTTCGGGTGCTTTTGCGGCGCTATGCCAGGGCCAGGGCCCGCTTGAGGAAGTCCACCTGGAGCAGCAGCAGGTTCTCCGCCACCTGTTCCTGCGGGGTCATGTGCGTCACCCCGGACAGCGGCAGCACCTCGTGCGGGCGGCCGGCGGCCAGCAGGGCGGAGGACAGGCGCAGGGAGTGGGCGAAGACCACGTTGTCGTCGGCCGTGCCGTGCACGATCATCAGCGGCCGGTGCGGCCCGGCGGGCGCGGCCAGCCCGTCGTCGGTGACCAGGGAACTGTGCGCGTACGGCGCCGGGTCCGCCGCCGGGTCGCCCAGGTACCGCTCGGTGTAGTGGGTGTCGTACAGCCGCCAGTCGGTCACCGGGGCGCCCGCGATGCCGGCGTGGAAGACGTCCGGGCGGCGCAGGACGGCGAGGGCGGCCAGGTAACCGCCGTAGGACCAGCCGCGGACGGCCACCCGTGACAGGTCGAGGGGGTGGGTCTTCGCGAGGTCCCGCAACGCCTCGATCTGGTCGTCGAGGCAGACGGTGAGGTCCCGGTGGATCGCCTTCTCCCACGCGGGCGAGCGCCCCGGGGTGCCGCGCCCGTCGGCGACGACCACCGCGAAGCCCTGGTCGGCGAACCACTGGGAGGTGAGGTGGGCGTTGTGCGCGGCCACCACCCGCTGCCCGTGCGGGCCACCGTAGGGGTCCATCAGGACCGGGAGGGGGGTGTCACCGGGGTAGTCCGTTGGCATAAGCACGGCGCACGGAATCCGACGTGCGCCCCCCTGAGTGAGCCGTACGCGCGGGGACAGACCGGGATCTTCGGCGTACGAGGCGATGACCGCCACGCGCTTCCCGTCCCGCAGGACCTCCACCCGGGCGCCCGGCCGGCCGAGCGTCGCGGACACCAGCACGGTCACACCCCCGGCGCGCACCGCCGAGTGCACGCCGGGCTCCCGCGACAGGCGCTCCACGCCCAGCTCGTTCACCCGGTACACGTGCACCTCGCCGGTCTCCGCCTCGGCCGCCTCCTCACCGGCGGACGCCGAGACCAGCACGTCGTCGTCGGAGACGTCCAGCACCGCCCTGACGTGCAGCTGCGCCCCGGTCAGCGGACGGTCGCCGACCGCCAGCACCCGCGCGCCGCCCTCGTCGGCGATCCGCACCAGCTGCCCGGACGGACTCCAGCAGGGCACCCCGGCGAAAAGTTCCAGCCAAATCGGATCCTCGTCGGCGTGGACCATCGGGGTCGTACCGGACTCGGGATCCACCGCCAGGAAGAGCTGGCCGCGCTGGTCGCGGGACTGCACGAGCAGCAGCGGCGCGCCCGCCGCCGACCAGTGCACGCGGGCCAGATAGGGGTAGCGGTCACGGTCCCAGACCACCTCGGTGCGCGCCCCGTCCAGGCCGGCCACGAAGAGCCGGACGTCCGCGTTGGGGGTGCCCGCCGCCGGATACGGCATGGGGTGCGGGTCACGATCCGGGTGGGCCGGGTCGGAGACCCACCACCGCCGCACGGGCGTGTCGTCCGCGCGCGCCACCAGCAGCCGGTCCGACTCCGGCGCCCACCAGAACCCCCGCGTCCGTCCCATCTCCTCGGCGGCGACGAACTCGGCCAGACCGTAGGTGACGCCCTCCGCCTCCGGCACGGCCAGCGCACGGTCGCCCTCTCCCTCGGCCCCCACGACCCGCAGGGCGCCCTGCGCGACGTACGCGACGTGCCGCCCGTCGGGGGAGGGGCGGGGGTCGATCACCGGCCCCGCGGCGGGCAGTTCGCGTGCCGTCCCGGCCCGCAGCTCGGCCGCGAAAAGCCGCCCCGACAAGGCGAAGGCGGCCAGCTCCACGGCCGCGTCGGTGGCGTAGCCGACGATGCCGGCGCCGCCCTCGCGGCTGCGCTCGCGCCGCGCCCGTTCCTCGGGTGACAGGTGCTCTTCGGCCCCGCCCAGCAGGGCGCGCGGGTCGGCCGCCACGCGCTCCCCGCCCTCCGCGAGGTCCAGGACCCACAGCGCGTTCGCCCGGTCGGTGCCGGAGGACGAGCGCAGGAACGCGACACGGGAACCGTCGGGTGCCACGGTGAACGAACGCGGCGCGCCGAGCGTGAACCGCTGGGTGCGGGCGTGCCGTCTGGGGAAGGAGTCAGCCTCGGTCGTCATGACCCGACCATATTGGCCATGCGCCCCCTTGTGCGGCCGTGCGCCGATCGATGCGCGCGTACGGATAGTTATGATCACTAGCGCACAGTGGGTATCAACTCGCTGCCCTCTGTGTGGACTTAGCGGTGTGGATTCATCCGCCCGACAGGTCCGACAGGTCCGACCGGTCCGTCCGTCCCGTAGTCCCGACACGGCCCGCCCGTGTCCGACCCCCGCGTCCCCGGGTTCTTTGGAGGTGAGCCGCCGTGGCACTCTCGATTTCGGCGGTGGTGCTGCTGGCGATCATCGTGTTCCTGCTGATCAAGAAGTCCGGGCTGAAAGCCGGACACGCCGTCGTGTGCGTCCTCCTCGGCTTCTATCTCGCCTCCTCGACCGTCGCCCCCACGATCAGCGAGCTCACGTCGAACATCGCGGGGATGATCGGCAGCATCAAGTTCTGACCCCGGCCGGCCCGTGCGCCCGCGGCCGGAGTGCCGTGCCGCGGGGGAGCCGCCGGGGAAGGACGGGAGCCTCGTAGGGTGGGACCATGACCGAACTGCCCGCCCGCCGTCTGCTGCTGGTGCACGCGCACCCGGACGACGAGTCGATCAACAACGGCGCCACCATGGCCAGGTACGCGGCCGAAGGCGCCCACGTGACCCTGGTGACCTGCACCCTCGGCGAGCGCGGCGAGGTCATCCCGCCGGGGCTGCGCCACCTGACCGGCGCCGCCCTCGGCCGGCACCGGCTGGGCGAGCTGACGGAGGCGATGCGCGCGCTCGGCGTCGAGGACGCCCGGCTGCTCGGCGGGCCGGGCCGGTACGCGGACTCCGGGATGATGGGCATTCCCGACAACGACGACCCCGCCTGCTTCTGGCAGGCCGACGTCGAGGAGGCCGCCGCCCTCCTCGTCGAGGTGATCCGCGAGGTGCGCCCCCAGGTCCTGGTCACCTACGACCCCGACGGCGGCTACGGCCACCCCGACCACATCCAGGCCCACCGCGTCGCGATGCGCGCCGCCGACCTGGCCGCCGAGGCGGGCTGCCCGATCGCCAAGGTGTACTGGAACCGCGTGCCCCGCTCCGTCGCCGAGCGGTCCTTCGCCCGGCTCCGCGAGGACCTGCCCGGCCTGCCCTTCGCCGAGCCGGCCGCCCTCGACGACGTACCCGGTGTCGTCGACGACGCCCGGATCACCACCGAGATCGACGGCACCGCGTACGCCGCCGCCAAGACCGCGGCGATGCGGGCGCACGCCACCCAGATCGAGGTCGCCGGACCGTACTTCGCGCTCTCCAACGAACTGGCGCAGCCGGTCTTCACCACCGAGTACTACGAACTGGTGCGCGGTGAGCGCGCTCCCGGCGCACGGGAGACCGACCTGTTCGCCGGGATCGCCGGCACCCCGGAGGGAGAGACGCCGTGAACGACCGGACCTCGCCGCTCGCCCAGCCGCTGCGTCCGCCCTCCCCGGGGCGGGCCCTCCTCTGCCTGGGCCTGTTCCTGGGCGGAGCCGTGACCGGCGCGGCCGGGGCGCTGGTGCAGCCCGCCTGGTTCCCGGGCGGACTGCTGCTCGCCCTCGCCGCCGAGGCCGGGCTCTGCCTGGGGGCCGCGCGGGCCGCCGGCGCCCGGGGCGCGGCCGTCGCGCCCGCCGCCGGCTGGACGATCGCCGTCCTCCTGCTCACCGCCAGCCGCCCCGAGGGCGACTTCCTCTTCGCCGCGGGCAGCGGCTCCTATCTCTTCCTGCTCGGCGGCATCGCCCTCGCTGTGATCTGTGCCACCCTCGCGCCGGTGCGGCAACCGGACGGCGGCGCCGCCCGACTTGGCAAGTGACGTACCACTTCGCCGTACCAGAAGAGAGCGCGTCGCGTGGGCATTTCCCCAGCGGTCCCGGGAAGCGCCGAAGAAGCGGCCAGTATGGTGGTGCGCGCCGCCGAGCCTTCCCCGAGCTCCTCGAGCAGGGGAACCCCACCGTGAGATCGTGACGGGCGGCGGAGCCAACCGGGAGAACCTGCCTTGAGTCGTGAAACTGACAGTCCGTCCTCCGGGCCCCACGGGCGCGGCGGTACCGCCTACCCCTCGGGCACGCCGCCCTACGGGACCCCCACGGCTGCCGACGACGGTACGGACGCGGGCCGTGCGGCCGGGCGGCCGGACGAACGCAAGACCGAAACCACGCTGACCACCCGGGTCCGGATCAACATTCCCGGATCCCGGCCCATCCCGCCGGTCGTCGTGCGCAAGCCCGTCGGGGAGTCGGAGAACGGCGCCGCCGACGGGGAGGAGACGGGCGCCGAGGCACCGGCGCCGGGCTCCGCCGCCCCCACGGGCGGCACCGCCGAGCCGCCCGCCGCCTCCGCGCAGCCGGCCGAGGAGAAGGCGACCAGCGACTGGTTCGCGCCGCGCAGGTCCCCGGCGGCCAAGAGCAGCCCGGGCACCGGACCGGCCAACGGGACCGGTACGTCCGGTGGTTCGGGTCTCTCCGGCGCGGGCTCCGGCCCCGGGACGGCGGGCGCCGGCGCGTCCGGCTCCCGGCCCGGCGGCCCGGCCGCCCCGAACGGACCGGGCGCCTCCCGGCCCGGCGGCTCGAACGGCGCCGGGCTCCCCGGCGCGACCGGCGGCCCCGTGGCGCCGGGACACGGCGGCGGCACGGGCTCCTTCGACGTGACCGAGGCGCTGACGGCGGGCCCGCTGGGCAACGGTTCCCGCCCGGGCGCCGGGCAGCGCCGCGACGACCTGCCGTACGCGTCGCCGAACGGGCAGAGCGCGCCGAACGGACGGAGTGCTCTGAACGGACAGAGCGCGCCGAACGGGCAGAGCGCACTGGACGGGCAGAGCGCGCTGGGCGGGCAGGCCGCGCGCAACGGCCGCGGCGGTCCGGGCGGTCCCGGCGGGCCGGGCGCCCCCGACGCCTTCCTCCGGCCCGGCGGCCCCACCGGCCCGCAGGGCCCCGCGGGCCCGACGACCGGCCCGGCCACCGGCGACGGGCGGCTGACGCCGTCGCCCGGCGGCGGACCGGGCACGTCCGGCGGTTCCGGTGGACTCGGCGTGCCCGGCGTGCCCGGCGCGCCGAACCCGTCCGGCGGGACCGGCGGTCCGGGCGGTCCCGGCGGTCTGCGCGGCCCCGGCTCCTCCCCGGCCGGACCCGGCGCCGGCCCCGGCACCCCCCGCCCCGGCGGCGGCCTGAGCGACGACACCGCCATCCTCACCCCGCAGAAGCCGGCCCCCGAACGGGGCGGCCCGGGGTACGGCACTCCCGCGGACAACGTCTCCGGGCACACCGTCACCAGCGGCGTCCCCGTGGTGCCCGGCGACCGGCAGGGACCGTTCGGGCCCGGCTCGCCCGCCGGCGGACCCCGGCCGCACACGCCCCCGAAGGCGCCCGAGCCGGCCCCGCCGTCCCCGGCGGGCTCCGCGAAGCCGAAGCCGCCGAAGAAGAAGGGGCGCAGCAAGCTCGTCCTGCTCGGCGGCGGCGTGGTCGTCCTCGCCGGTGCCGCCTACGGTGCCGGGCTGCTGATGAACCACTCCGACGTGCCCAAGGGCACCACCGTGCTCGGCGTCGACATCGGCGGCGGCACCCGCGACGACGCCGTCGAGAAGCTGGACGCCGCCTTCGAGGGCCGGGTGGGCAAGCCGCTGAAGCTCACCGTCGGCGGCGACACCGTCACGCTCAAGCCCGAGCAGGCGGGGCTCCAGTTCGACACGCAGGCCACGGTCGGCGCCGCCGCGAAGAGCGACTACAACCCCGTCTCCGTCATCGGCTCCCTCTTCGGCAACCACCGGGTCGTCGACCCGGTCATGCCGGTCGACGAGGAGAAGCTGCACGCCGCCCTGCGCAGCGCGGCCGGCGGCGCCGGCTCGGTCACCGAGGGCACGATCAGGTTCGAGCCCGGCAAGGCCGTCCCCGTGTACGGCAAGCCGGGCAAGGGCATCGACGTCGCCAAGTCGGCCGAGGCGGTGGAGGAGGCCTTCCGCACCCAGGTGGAGACCGGCACCGCCGGCCCGGTGAACGTCCCGACGACCACCCAGCAGCCCACGGTCTCCAAGGCCGAGGTCGACCGGATGATGAAGGAGTTCGCCGAACCGGCGATGTCGGCCAACGTGACCGTGCAGACCGACGCGGCGCACGCGGTCCCGATGAGCCCGCAGAAGTCGCTGTGGAAGTTCCTCCGGGTCACGGCGGTCGACGGCAAGCTGGTCGACAAGCCCGACCTGGCCGCCCTGGAGGGGCTCTACGGCCAGGCGTTCGACGGCGTGCTCGTCACCCGGGGCAACGGCAAGAAGACGCCCGTCACCCCCGAGGACGTCTACGCCGCCCTCCGCCAGGCGCTGACGAGCAGGACCGACCGGGTCGCGGTCATCGAGACGAACCCGAGCTAGTCCGCTCGCGGCGGAGGGGGGTGCCCGCCGGGCGCCCCCCTCCGCCCTGTCCGTCACCCGTTCCGCATGACATCTGTCATCCGGAACCCGGGACCGCGGACACTGCCGGGCCCCCACCCCGCGCGGCCAGCATGGTCGTCATGACAGCGGCAACGACGACGACGGCGGCGGCCACGGCCTCCCCGGTGGCCGGGTTCGACCAGGTGACCAAGGCGTACGGGAACACGCGGGCCGTCGACGGGCTCACGCTCCGGCTGAACCCGGGCGAGACCGTCGCCCTCCTGGGCCCGAACGGCGCGGGCAAGTCCACCACGCTCGACCTCCTGCTCGGGCTCAAGCGCCCCGACAGCGGCACGGTCACCCTGTTCGGCACCACCCCGCGCGAGGCGATCGCCGCCGGGCGGGTCGGGGCCATGCTGCAGAGCGGCGGGCTGATGGACGGGGTCACCGTGGCCGAACTGGTGGGGCTGGCCTGCTCCCTGCACCCGAGGCCGTACGAGCCGGCCGACGTGCTCGCCCGCGCGGGCCTCACGGCGATCGCCGGCCGCGCGGTGGGCAAGCTCTCCGGTGGCCAGGCCCAGAAGGTCCGCTTCGCCCTGGCGACCGCCGGCGACAGCGACCTGATCGTCCTGGACGAGCCCACCACCGGCATGGACGTCTCCGCCCGCCGGTCCTTCTGGGCCACCCTGCGCGAGCAGGCGGACCGGGGGCGGACGGTCCTGTTCGCCACCCACTACCTGGAGGAGGCCGACGCCGCCGCCGACCGGGTGCTGGTGCTGCACCGGGGCCGGCTGCTGGCCGACGGGACGGCGGCCGAGATCAAGGCGAAGGCCGGGGCACGCCGGATCTCCTTCGACCTGGACGGCCCCGTCGACGAGCCCGCGCTGCGCTCCCTGCCCTTCCTGACGTCCCTCACCGTCTCCGGCGGCGGCTTCGCCGCGGGGCCGGTCACCACCGTCCGCATCCGGTCCGCCGACGCCGACGCCACCGTGCACGCCCTCTACGGCCTGGGCCTGCGCCCCCGCAACCTGGAGGTCGCCGGGCTCGGCCTGGAGCAGGCGTTCGTCGCCCTCACCGCCGCCGAGGAGGCGAAGCCGCTGTGAACAGCCTCGTCAAGCTGGAGCTCGCCCGCACCCTGCGCAACCGCAAGTTCCTGTTCTTCTCCGTGCTCCACCCCGCGCTGCTCTTCCTGATCATCGCGGGCAACGCCGACGGCACCACCGAACTCGACGGCACCGGGCTGACCCTCCCGGCGTACATCATGGTCTCCATGGCCTCCTTCGGCGCCCTGACCGCCGTCCTGACGGGCAACAGCGAACGCATCGCCAAGGAGCGCGAGAGCGGCTGGGTACGGCAGTTGCGGCTCACCCCTCTGCCGGGGCGCGGGTACGTCCTGGCCAAGACCGCGAGCGCGGCCGTGGCCGGCCTGCCGTCCATCGTGGTCGTCTTCGCCGTGGCCGCGGCCGTGAAGGGCGTACGCCTCGACGCCTGGCAGTGGCTCGCCCTCACCGGCGCGATCTGGGCCGGCAGCCTGGTCTTCGCCGCGCTCGGCGTCGCCATCGGCTACCTGGCGAGCGGCGACACGGCCCGCCCCGTCACCATGGTCGTCTACTTCGGCCTGTCCCTGCTGGGCGGCCTGTGGATGCCGGCGACGACGTTCCCGTGGTGGCTGCGGGACGTCGCCCGGTGGCTGCCCACCCACGCGTACGCTGCCCTGGGGCGATCCATCGAACAGAGTCACGCACCGCAGGTCCAGGACCTCGCCCTCCTCGCCGCCTGCTTCGCCCTCTTCGCGGGCGGCGCGGCCTGGCTGTACCGGAAGGACACGCTGAAGGCGTGAGCGTCACGACGGAAGACCGGGAGGTCCCCGGCGGCGGGACCGGGCGGGGCACGGTGATCGGCCGGCCGCCCCGCAACCGGCGCGAGGCGACGGTCAAGCTGCTCTGGATCGGCGTCTGGCTGGTCTTCCTCGGCTCGCCCGTCGGCGACCTGGTCAAGGGCGGCCACGGCACCCGTGCCACCGTGGCCGCCACGCTCGGCCTCGCCGCTTTCGTCGGCGTCTATCTGCCGCTGCTCGCCCGGAACACGAGCCGGCCCTTCCCCCGGCGGGTCGTCGCCGTCCTCCTCACGGTCCTCACCGTCCTCGCCTGCGCGCTGGCCGGCACGCTCGGCAGCGCCTGGCTGGGACTCTTCGTCTACCTGTCGGTGGCCTGCGGGGCGGCCCTGCCGCTGCGCGCGGCCTCCTGGGCCGTCCCGGCCTCGGCCGCCCTGATGTACCTCATCGGGCGGCACTCCGCCGAGCAGGAAGCACGGGACCTGCTCCTGATGACCCTGCTCCTCGGGTTCGCGATGGCCGGTGTCGTCCGGCAGATCCGTACGTCCCTGGAGCTGCGCAAGGCCCGGGCCACCGTCGCCCAGCTCGCCGCCAACGAGGAGCGGCTGCGCCTCGCCCGCGACCTGCACGACCTGCTCGGCCACTCGCTGTCGCTGATCACGCTGAAGAGCGAACTGGCCGGCCGCATGCTCCCTGACCACCCCGGCCAGGCGGCCCGGCAGATCGCCGACATCGAACAGGTCAGCCGCCAGGCCCTGGCCGACGTCCGCGAGGCCGTCACCGGCTACCGGCGCCCCCGCCTGGCCGCCGAACTCACCGGCGCCCGCGTCGCCCTGACGGCGGCCGGCATCACCGCGGACCTCCCCGCCGAGCCGGACCTCGAAGGCGTTCCCGAGGAGAGCGAGACGGCCCTCGCCTGGACGCTGCGCGAGGCGGTCACCAACGTCGTCCGGCACAGCGGCGCCCGTCGCTGCGCGGTCCGGCTGCTGCGCCGCCAGACCCTGGACGGACCGGAGCTCGAACTCACCGTCGAGGACGACGGCACCGGCGGCGGGGGAGAGGGCCCCGGCAACGGCCTGACGGGCCTGGCCGAACGGCTCCGGCAGGCGGGCGGCTCCCTGGAGGCGGGCCGGACCCGGCCCGGGTTCCGCCTGGTCGCCCGCGCGCCGGCCGCGGCCGGGGCGGACGTAGGATCCCGGTCGTGAGCGGTACGACGATCAAGGTCCTGCTGGCCGAGGACCAGGCCATGGTCCGCGAGGCGCTGGCCGCCCTGCTCGGCCTGGAGGAGGACATCGAGGTCGTCGCCCAGGTGGCGCGCGGCGACGAGGTGCTCGACGCGGCCCGCGCGCACGCCGTGGACGTGGCCCTGCTGGACATCGAGATGCCCGGGGCGACCGGCATCGAGGCCGCGGCCCGGCTCCACCGCGAGCTGCCGGAGGTCGGACTGGTGGTCCTCACCACCTTCGGCCGCCCCGGCTACCTGCGCAGCGCCATGGAGTCCGGTGCCGACGCCTTCCTGGTCAAGGACGCCCCGGCCGCCCAGCTCGCCGAGGCGGTACGGAAGGTGCTGGCGGGGGAGCGGGTCATCGACCCCACGCTGGCGGCGGCGGCCCTCGCGGAGGGCGCCAACCCGCTGACCGACCGCGAACGCGAGGTCCTGCGCGCCGCCGCCGACGGCTCCACCAACGCGGAGCTGGCGGCGGCCCTGCACCTGTCGGCGGGCACGGTCCGCAACTACCTGTCGACGGCGATCCGGAAACTGGCGGTCCGCAACCGGGCGGAAGCGGTCCGCGTGGCCCGCGAGAAGGGCTGGCTGTAGAGCCGCCCGTCCCTGGCGGACCTGCCCGGCCCCGATGGACCTGCCCGGCCTTGACGGTCTCGCCTGGCTCTGACGCTCTGCCCCCCGGCGGACCTGCCCGGCCCTGGCAGCCCTGCCCGGCCCCGACGCCCTCGCGACGCCCCCGCCCGTCCGCCGGGCCACGGCTCAGTTCAGCAGCGCCCGCGCCGCCCGCGCCTGCGCCCGCACCCGCTGGGCCGCCGGCTCGTCCACCGCCGCGAGGACGTCGGCGTACGCGTCCAGCTCCGCCGCGCCCCGCAGGAACTCGCCCCGCTGCACGAGCAGCTGCGCCCGCTCGTGGCGCAGCCGCGCCGGATGCGAGGGCAGCAGCAGCGACAGCTCCACCGCCCACAGCGCCACGTCCGTCCGCTCGGGCCGGGCCGCCGCCCACGCCCGGATGTTGTTCAGGATCCGCAGCACCACGTCCAGCGGATCGGCCGGCGTCAGCATCGACGGCTCCAGCGGCGCCCCCGTGGCCCCGGCCACCAGCAGTTCCGCGTCGGTGCCCGTCAGCACCCGCCCCCCGTCGAACGGGTCCGCGAGCACCTGGTCCTCCGCGGGCCCGAACCCGACCACGAAGTGCCCGGGCAGCGCCACCCCGTACACCGGCGCCCCCGCCCGGCGGGCCACCTCCATCCACACCACCGACAGCAGGATCGGCAGCCCGCGCCGCCGCCGCACCACCTCGTGCAGCAGCGACGACTCCAGGTGCCGGTAGTCCGCGGCCGTGCCGTGGAAGCCGTACCGGTCGCCCAGCAGCTCCCGCAGCGCCACCGCCCAGGCCCGCGGCCCGCCCGGCCGGAAGGGCAGCTGCCCGGCCAGCCGGTCCAGCTCCACCTGGGCGGCGTCCAGGCCCGCCTCGTCCAGCGTGCCGTCCGCCTGCGCGCCCACCAGCAGGCACAGCACGGCCAGATCGGGCCGCCCGGACCGGGCCTCCTCGGCGAACCGCCGCCGCAGCTCGGCGGACCGCCCGGACGGCGGGGGCTGCGGGGAGGGCAGGGCGGGTCGGTGTCCGGTCACGACGCTCCGCCCTCCGTGGACCCGGACCCCGGCTCGCGGTAGTGGTGGTACGCGTGGTGCACCGAGAAGCCCATCCCGGCGTACAGCGCCCGTGCCGCCGCGTTGCCGGTCTCGACCTGGAGCCACGCGGCCGACGCGCCCTCGTCGAGCGCCCGCCGGGCCAGCGCGGCCATGACCGCCGTGGCCAGGCCCCGCCGCCGCGCCGCCGGATCGACCTCGACGGCCGAGAAACCGGCCCACCGCCCGTCCACGGCACACCGCCCGATCGCGGCCGGCACCTCCTCGCCCGGCACCGTCGCGAACCACACCGACGGCCCTGTCCCGCCTCCGGCCTCGCCCGCGCGGGAGGACCTCCCTTCCAGCACCTGCAGCGCCACCTCGCTCACGCCCTTGCGCCGGTACCGGGCGAGCCACGCCTCGTCCGCCGTCCGCGCCAGCACGACCCGCGCCCCCTCGGCCCCCTCGGCCCGGTCGGCGACCGGGGCCAGCGCCCCGGTCCACAGCTCGGCGGTCACCTCCCGCGTCCAGCCGCGCCGCTCCAGCTCCGCGCACAGCAACTCCTGGGTGCCCTCCGCCCCGGTCGCGGCCTGCACGTACGCGGGCAGCCCGCGCTCGCCGTACCACCGCCGTACGGCGGCCAGCGCCTCGTCGAGCGGCAGCCCCGGATCACCCAGCGGCAGCACCGAGTTGGCCCGCCGCGTGAAGCCCGCCCGTCGCCCGGCCACCACCTCCCGCGGACGCGCTTCGCGCGGCACCTTCTGGACTGCCGCCCGCAGCTCCCACGCCCCGAGCCACTCGCTCTCCACCGGCCGCCATGCCCGGGCGGCCACCCGCGCCAGCTCCTCGTACGAGGCGGCCGGGCCGCGCCGCCGCGCCGGCGCGGACGGCACCACCTTGCCCGCGACCAGCGCCGACTCCGGAACGCGGACGCTCTCGCCACTCTTCCGTGTGATCACCAGCACACCGCTGTCCCATGATGTGAGAACGCCGACCGTGTCGGTGAACTTCTCGCCCGGCGCGCCCGGTTCGGCCAGCCGCCGCACCGAGACCCGTTTTCCCACGTCAGCGGCGGTGATACGGACCTCCAGGCGCCCGGCGGCAGAGATTTCCACGGGTCGGTTCACCCCTCCTGTTCGGATCATGCCCAAGAACGGAGATACTAGGGGCGGGCATCGACGACGCCGCGCTCCCGCGCGCCAGGCGGCGGAGCCTGCGGAGGCCCGCCAGCGCCCTATCGAGGAGGAACGACAGCGTGACCTACGTCATCGCGCAGCCTTGTGTCGACGTCAAGGACAAGGCGTGCATCGAGGAGTGCCCGGTCGACTGCATCTACGAGGGCCAGCGGTCCTTGTACATCCACCCGGACGAATGCGTCGACTGTGGTGCCTGTGAGCCGGTCTGCCCGGTCGAGGCGATCTTCTACGAGGACGACGTGCCGGAGGAGTGGAAGGACTACTACAAGGCGAACGTCGAGTTCTTCGACGAGCTCGGCTCGCCCGGCGGCGCCAGCAAGCTGGGGCTGATCGAGCGCGACCACCCGTTCGTCGCCGCACTGCCGCCCCAGGGCGAGTAAGTCCCGGGCGGCCCCTCAGCGGCCCGCACGTGCCGCCTCGGTCCCGTACGGCCTGATCGCCTCCGATCGCCGTACGGGACCGAGGCGTTTGCCGCACAGCAGAAAGTGAGTCAGACAACGTGTCCGCAGTCCCCGACCGCCCCCCTGTCGCCCACCACCCTTCCAGGGAGTCGCTTCGCGACCGCCTCCCGGCCTTCCCCTGGGACAAGCTGGCGCCCTACAAGGCGACGGCCGCCGCCCACCCGGACGGCATCGTCGACCTCTCCGTCGGCACCCCGGTCGACCCGGTCCCCGAGCTGATCCAGAAGGCGCTGATCGCGGCGGCCGACTCGCCGGGCTATCCGACCGTCTGGGGCACCCCCGCACTGCGCGACGCGATCACCGGCTGGGTCGAGCGCCGCCTCGGCGCCCGGGACGTCACCCACCACCACGTCCTGCCGATCGTCGGCTCCAAGGAACTGGTCGCCTGGCTCCCCACCCAGCTCGGCCTCGGCCCCGGCGACAAGGTGGCCTTCCCGCGCCTGGCCTACCCGACGTACGAGGTCGGCGCCCGCCTGGCCCGCGCGGAGTACGAGGTCTACGACGACCCGACCGAGCTGGACCCGGCGCACCTGAAGCTCCTGTGGCTCAACTCCCCGTCCAACCCCACGGGCAAGGTCCTGCCCCAGGACGAGCTGACCCGGATCGTCGCCTGGGCGCGCGAGCACGGCGTGCTGGTCGTCTCCGACGAGTGCTACCTGGAGCTGGGCTGGGAGGCCGACCCTGTCTCGGTCCTGCACCCGGATGTCAACGGGGGCTCCTACGACGGCGTCGTCGCCGTCCACTCCCTGTCCAAGCGCTCCAACCTGGCCGGCTACCGCGCCGCCTTCCTCGCGGGCGACCCGGCCGTCCTCGGCCCCCTGCTGGAGATCCGCAAGCACGGCGGCATGATGACGTCGGCGCCCACCCAGGCGGCCGTGGTGGCGGCCCTCGGCGACGACGAGCACGTCCGCGTGCAGCGGGAGCGCTACGCCGCCCGCCGCGCCGCCCTGCGCGAGGCCCTGACCGCCCACGGCTTCCGCATCGAGCACAGCGAGGCCAGCCTCTACCTGTGGGCCACGCGCGACGAGCCCTGCTGGGACACCGTCGCCCACCTCGCCGAGCGCGGCATCCTCGTGGCGCCGGGCGACTTCTACGGCCCCGCGGGCGAGCGGTTCGTACGGGTCGCCTTCACGGCGACCGACGAGCGGGTGCGGGCCGCGGTGGAGCGGCTGGCGTAACGCCGCACGACGACGGCCGGAGACAGTCGGGAACGGAACGACGGGGCCGGAAGGCAGCCGGGAACAGAACGACGGGGCCGGAAGGCAGCCGGGAACAGAACGACGGGGTCCAGGGAAATCCTGGACCCCGTCGTCGTGCACGCCTGGTTCACGTCTGGTTCACGCCGGCCGGCCGGGCCGGTGGAGCCGGCCGTCAGGTGAGCGGCAGCCCCTGGACCGGCAGCCCCTCCTTGCCCAGCGAGCCCGTCGGCAGGCCGCCCTGGGTGGCGGTCTGCGCGGTGTCCCCGACGATGTCACCGGTGGAGCCGGCCACCTCCCCGGCGGCCTTCTGCGCGGCCGGCGTGGTCTTCTTCACGACCTTGCCGCCGGTCTTGCCCGCGGCCGGCACGGCCTTCTTCACGGCCTTGCTGCCGGTGTCGCCCGCGGCCTCGGTGGTCTTCTGCGCCGCGTCGTCGACGGTGTTGCCGACGTTCGCCCCGTCCAGGGCGGTCAGCCCGCCGAGGTTCGGGGCGGCCGGCAGCTCGGGGGCCGCGTTGGCGGAGCCGGCCGCACCGACCCCGGCAGCCGCTCCCGCAGCGACGAGCAGCGCGGCACGGGCGATCCGGCGGGTCAGGGGGAGGGACATGTTGCTCCTTCGACGGAGTGAACGGTGGAGAATCCGACCGCGCCCGGCGCTGGACCGGCCGGGCTCGGACGCAGTGACTACCGCTCGAAGTCCGCGAAGGTTGCGGCAGCGCAACGTAAAGAGTTGGTAATGCGTCGCATGATCGAATGCGCGGAAAGCGGGCGAAGAGGGCGCCGCCGGAAAGGGCGCCGAATCCTTACGGCACCGTGTTTCCGCGGGTTCCGACGGGCGCGGGGCGACTCTTCGAGAATGCGTGCGCCCCGTCGCCCGCACGGCGGGCCCCGTGACCCTTCCGGGTGAACGCTCGCACTAGGGCCCAGTGACGATCCGCACCGCTCCCGCGCTCCACTCGGCACCCGAGGCGCCCGAGGTCCCCACGGCGCCCACGGTCTCCTCGGTGTCGCCGTCGACCGGGCGCCACCGGCTGTCGGTGTTCCCGGCGGTCCACTCCCGCCCGGCGTACGTGACCCGCTTGATGTGCAGCGCGGAGGCGTTGGCCACCGCCCAGTGCGCCAGCTGCCAGCCGCGCTGCCCCGCGCTCCGCCCGGCCGCCGCCGAGTCCGCCGTCACCGGCAGCGTCACGGTCCGCCCGTCGGACCCGTCGGACCCGTCCGCGCCGCTCGCGGACGGCGACGGGGCGGGCGAGGCCGCGCCGTCCACCCGCGTGCCGGCCGGCTGGAGCACATCGCGCCCGAAGTCCCGCACCAGCGCCGCGCGCACGGAGCCGGCACCCTCGGCCCGGGTGGCGTCCGGGCGTCCCTCGCAGGTCAGCGTGGCCGCGGACCGCCCGGTGAGGGCGGCGGCCAGCAGCGTGGCGTCCGGCTCGTGCTTGGCGTACGCCTGCGGGAAGCCGCTGCGCTGCACGCGCTGCGCGGCGACGGTCAGCGGCAGCCGCGTGTAGCCGGGCACCTCGGCCAGGTGGTCGTAGAACTTCCCCGCCGCGTACGCCGGGTCCATGATCTGCTTCGGGGTGCCCCAGCCCTGCGAGGGCCGCTGCTGGAACAGGCCGAGGGAGTCGCGGTCGCCGTGGCGGATGTTCCGCAGCGCGGACTCCTGCAACGCGGTCGCCAGCGCGATCGTCACGGCCCGCTCCGGCAGGCCGCGCGCGGTGCCCACCGCGGTGATCGTCGCCGCGTTCACCGCCTGCTCCGGCGTGAACTCGTACGTCGCCCCGTCGCCCTTGCCGGAGACGACCTTGCATCCCGGTGCGCCCGTGCCGCCGGTGACGTACTGCACCACGAGGTAACCGGCGACCGCGAGCAGGACCACGAAGGCCGCCCCGACGCGCAGGAGACGGCCGCGGCGGGTGACGGTGACGGTGGGAGACGGCTCTGACACGGATACAAGGTACTGGAGAAAACCGTGCCTCCCGTGCCTGGTGGGGACCGTGGGCAGGCGGTGGGCGCAAGACCGGCGCGCTAGGGTCGACGGCATGGCCGACACCCCGCTTGACCTCGCCCTGGACGCAGCGAAGCTCACCGCCCAGCTCGTCGACTTCCCCTCCGTCAGCGGCTCCGAGAAGCCGCTCGCGGACGCGATCGAGACCGCGCTGCGCGCCCTGCCGCACCTCACCGTGGACCGGTACGGCAACAACGTCGTGGCCCGCACGAACCTGGGGCGGTCCCAGCGCGTGATCCTCGCCGGGCACATCGACACCGTGCCCATCGCGGACAACGTGCCCTCGCGGCTGGACGAGGACGGGGTGCTGTGGGGCTGCGGCACCTGCGACATGAAGGCGGGCGTCGCCGTGCAGCTGCGCATCGCGGCGACCGTCCCGGCCCCCAACCGCGACCTGACCTTCGTCTTCTACGACAACGAGGAGGTCGCCTCCCACCTCAACGGGCTGGGGCACGTGGCCGAGGCCCACCCCGAGTGGCTCCAGGGCGACTTCGCGGTGCTGCTGGAGCCGTCGGACGGCCAGGTGGAGGGCGGCTGCCAGGGCACCCTGCGGGTGCTGCTGAAGACCGCGGGCGAGCGGGCCCACTCCGCGCGCGGCTGGATGGGCTCCAACGCGATCCACGCCGCGGCGCCGATCCTGGCGAAGCTGGCCGCCTACGAACCCCGGTACCCGGTCATCGACGGCCTGGAGTACCGCGAGGGCCTCAACGCGGTGGGCATCTCGGGCGGGGTGGCCGGGAACGTCATCCCCGACGCGTGCGTGGTGACCGTCAACTTCCGCTACGCGCCGGACCGCACGCCCGAGGAGGCCCTCGCCCACGTCCGCGAGGTGTTCGCCGACTGCGGGGTCGCGGAGTTCGTCGTCGACGACCACAGCCCCGGCGCGCTGCCGGGCCTGTCCCACCCGGCCGCCGTGGCCTTCATCGAGGCGGTCGGCGGCACCCCGCAGCCCAAGTACGGCTGGACGGACGTCTCCCGCTTCTCCGCCCTGGGTGTCCCGGCGGTCAACTACGGACCGGGCAACCCGCACTTGGCCCACAAGCGCGACGAACGCGTGGAGGTCGCCAAGATCCTGGCGGGGGAGGAGCGGCTGAGGGCCTGGCTGACCGCCTGACCTGCCCGGCCGTCCCGGAACGGGTTTCACGGCGCTGCGTGGCGGACATGCTGAGGTCCCCCGTACGTAACCCGCGTAGATCTACGCTGAGGTGCAGGAAACCGCAAGCGGAGGGAGCTCGCATGGCTACCGGCAACCCCGAGGGCAAGAAGCGTCCGCCCGAGGAGCAGCGGCTGGGACCGGTCCTTCGCCGGCGCGGCCAGGTCCAGGCCGGCACGACGGACCAGCGCCTGCTGGACGAGCGGGCGCCCACCGACTGGGTGCACACCGACCCCTGGCGGGTGCTGCGCATCCAGTCGGAGTTCATCGAGGGCTTCGGTACCCTCGCCGAACTCCCGCCCGCCATCAGCGTCTTCGGCTCCGCCCGGACCCCGGTGGACTCGCCCGAGTACGAGGCGGGTGTCCGGCTGGGGCGCGGCCTGGTGGAGGCCGGTTTCGCGGTGATCACCGGCGGCGGCCCCGGCGCCATGGAGGCGGCCAACCGGGGCGCCTGCGAGGCGAACGGCATCTCCGTGGGCCTGGGCATCGAGCTGCCCTTCGAGCAGGGGCTGAACCCGTACGTCGACATCGGCCTGAACTTCCGTTACTTCTTCGTCCGGAAGATGATGTTCGTCAAGTACGCGCAAGGGTTCGTCGTCCTGCCCGGCGGCCTCGGCACCCTCGACGAGCTCTTCGAGGCCCTCACCCTGGTGCAGACCCAGAAGGTGACCCGCTTCCCCATCGTCCTGTTCGGCACCGCCTACTGGGGCGGTCTCGTCGACTGGCTCCGCGGCACGGTGATCGCCCAGGGCAAGGCCGCCGAGAAGGATCTGCTGCTGTTCCACGTGACGGACGACGTGGACGAGGCGGTGGCGCTGGTGTCGAAGGAGGCGGGCCGCTAGGGCCTCTCCTCCGGGTCGGGCCGGCGGGGCGCTACGCGAGCCCTCGCCGGGCCACCGCCGGGGGACGGTGCCCGGCGATCGACGCCACCATGTCCAGCACCTGCCGGGTCTCCGCCACCTCGTGCACCCGGTAGACCTGCGCGCCGAGCCACGCGGAGACCGCCGTCGTCGCCAGCGTGCCCAGCACCCGCTCCTTCACGGGCTTGTCCAGCGTCTCCCCGACGAAGTCCTTGTTGGACAGCGACACCAGCACCGGCCATCCGGTCTCCACCATCTCCCCGAGCCGCCGCGTCGCCTCCAGGCTGTGCCGGGTGTTCTTGCCGAAGTCGTGCCCGGGGTCGATCAGCACCGACTCCCGGGGCACGCCCAGCTCCACCGCCCGCTCGGCCAGCGACAGGGTCACCCGCAGGATGTCGGCCATGACGTCGTCGTACGTCACCCGGTGCGGCCGGGTCCGCGGCTGCGCGCCGCCCGCGTGGGTGCACACCAGCCCCACCCCGTACCGCGCCGCGACCTCCGCCAGCTTCGGGTCGACGCCGCCCCACGCGTCGTTCAGCAGGTCCGCGCCCGCCTCGCACACGGCCTCGCCGACCTCGTGGCGCCAGGTGTCCACGCTGATCACGACGTCGGGGAAGCGCCGCCGCACCTCCGCGACGAACCCGACCGTGCGCCGCGCCTCCTCCTCGGCCGTGACCTCTTCGCCGGGCCCGGCCTTCACCCCGCCGATGTCGATGATCGCGGCGCCCTCGGCCACCGCCTGCTCCACGCGCGCGAGCGCCGGCTCGTCGCGGAAGGTGGCGCCCTGGTCGTAGAAGGAGTCCGGGGTCCGGTTCACGATCGCCATGATCACCGGCTCGTGCGGCTCGAATTCCCGCCTGCCCAGCCTGAGCATCCCCTGTGACCTCTCCTCGTACGTGCCGGGTACCCCGCCGGGTACGCCCCGGTGTCTTCCGGGGCTCCCCCAGTCTCTCCCGGGCCTCTCCCGGCCGGTCCCTCCCGGGTCCCTCCCGGGTCTCTCCCGGTCTTCGGCCGCCTGCGACCCTAACGGCCGGCGGCGCATGGCACGATCGGACCCTGACACATTCGACTCCGGCCGTGCGGCTTCGGCACGGTCGGCCGGGCTGAAGTCGACTCGACACTTCCTCGCCGGCGCCGCGCGCGCCGGCACCGAGCGTGGGGGCCTCAAGCGATGGTTATGTTCCTGTTCCTGGTCGTCGCCCTCGCCGTCGTGGTCGCCGCGGTGACACTCGCCGTGGTGGGCGGCGGGGAGAACGGCCCGCTGCCCGAGGCGGTCCCCGACCGGCTCCGGGACCCCCTGCCCCCCGACCGCCCGGTCGGCCGCGCGGACGTGGAGCACCTCCGCTTCCCCCTCGCCGTGCGCGGCTACCGCATGGCCGACGTCGACGACGCCCTGGGCCGCCTCGGCGCCGAGCTCGCCGAACGCGACGCCCGGATCGCCGGCCTGGAGGCGGCCCTGGCCGGCGCCCGCGCCGCCGCGCCCGCCCCCGGGGAGAGGGCCGCGCCCGCCTCCGCGGGGGAGGCCGGGCGCGTCTCCGTGGAGAAGGCCGAGCGGGGCTTCGCGGAGAAGACCGAGCGTGAGGACGGCGAGCAGGAGGGCGGGGAGTGAGCGCCGGTGAGGCCGTCGCGGGTCCGGACGGCGCGCTGCGCTGCCCCTGGGCGCTGTCCGCGGCCGACTACGTGACGTACCACGACGAGGAGTGGGGCCGCCCGGTCCACGGCGACGACGCGCTGTTCGAACGCCTCAGCCTGGAGGCCTTCCAGTCCGGCCTGTCCTGGATCACCATCCTGCGCCGCCGCCCCGGCTTCCGCGCCGCCTTCGCCGGCTTCGAGATCGGCAAGGTGGCCGCCTTCACGGACGCCGACCGTGAGCGCCTGCTCGCCGACGCCGGCATCATCCGCAACCGCGCCAAGATCGACGCGACGCTCGCCAACGCGCGCGTGCTGGCCGGATGGGCGCCCGGTGAGCTGGACGAGCTGATCTGGTCCCACGCGCCCGACCCGGCCGGACGCCCCGTGCCGAAGACCCTCGCGGACGTTCCGGCCCTCACCCCGGAGTCGGCCGCCCTGTCCAAGGCCCTGAAGAAGCGGGGGCTGCGCTTCGTGGGGCCGACGACGGCGTACGCGCTGATGCAGGCGTGCGGGCTGGTCGACGACCACCTCGCGGACTGCGCCGCCCGCCGCCGCTGACCCGGCCCGCCGCGGGTCAGCGCCCGAGATACCTCGGCTTCTCCTTGTTCACGAACGCCCGCACCGCGATCGCGTGGTCCTCGGAGGCCCCGGCGCGCGTCTGGAGCTCGTCCTCCTTCTCCAGCGTCTCCTCCAGGGAGTGCGTCAGCCCGAACGCCACGGACTCCTTGAGCGCCGCGTACGCCGCCGTGGGCCCCGCGGCCAGCGCCCGCGCCACCTGCTCGGCCTCGGTACGCAGCTCGGCGGCCGGGACGACCCGGTTGGCGATGCCCAGCTCGTACGCCTCCCGGGCGGCGATGCTGCGCGGGAAGAGCAGCAGGTCGGCGGCGCGGCCGGGGCCGACCACGCGCGGCAGCGTCCAGGAGACGCCGGAGTCGGCGGTGAGCGCGACGCCCGCGAAGGAGGTGTTGAACGCCGCCGTGTCCGCGACGATGCGGTAGTCGGCGGCGAGCGCGAAGCCGAAGCCCGCTCCGGCCGCCACGCCGTTCACGGCGGCGACCACCGGCTTGGGCGCCCCGGCCAGCGCCCGCACGATCGGGTTGTAGTGCTCCCGCACCGTGCTCATCGTCTGCCCCGAGCCCGCCTCCCGGCCGGCGCCGAGCAGCCCGATGTGCTCCTTGAGGTCCTGTCCGACGCAGAACGCCCTGTCCCCGGCGGCGGTCAGCAGCACCGCCCGCACGGCGTCGTCCGCCGCCGCGGAGCGCACCGCGTCCCGGAGGGCGACCTTGGTGGCGATGTTCAGCGCGTTCATCGCCTCCGGGCGGTTCAGCACGATCGTCGCGAGTCCGTCGCTCACCTCGTAGAGCACGGTGTCGGCCATGGCGTATCCCCTCCGTGTCGCGGCTGCGGGCGTACCGCTCGGTACGTCCGGTGTCTGCAGCACAGCATGACGGAGATCGCCGGCAGCGGACCGCGGGCGGCATGTGACCTGCGTCAAAGAGGTCCGGTCCGGGTCCATTCGGCGGATGTGGGCGCGGGCGCGCAGTATCGCAGCCGCATCGCCGAATTGAGTGGTTTTGCTCGCGCGCGTTGCCCAAGCGATGCCGACTGATGTTGGTCATCGGGTCCTGCGATGCGGGATAATGGTGTGGAAGCAATGTGTTCGATGCCGGTGTCGCGTGTCCCTTGCCGGACCGCGCGTGCCCTTCTGGGGCCGTCGGCTGTGACGTGAGCTGGTATCAGGAAGGGGAACGAGCATGGCGGCCATGAAGCCGCGGACGGGCGATGGCCCGCTCGAGGTGACCAAGGAGGGGCGGGGCATCGTCATGCGCGTTCCGCTCGAAGGCGGCGGTCGGCTCGTCGTCGAGCTGACCCCTGACGAGGCCGACGCGCTCGGCGACGCCCTCAAGAAGGTCGTCGGCTGACGCGTAAGCGTCCATACCCGTTCAGTCGCCCCGGTGCCGCACGCGGTACCGGGGCGACTGTGTTCCCGCGTTTCCGCATCCCCGCGTTTCAGCGTTCCCGCATCCCCGCTTTCCCCGCGTTTCCGCGTTTCCGCATCCCCGCTTTCCCCGCGTTTCCGCGTTCCGGCGGCCGGGCGGGTCGCTACCGCTTCACCGCGCACAGCAGGCCGTCGCCCACCGGCAGCAGCGACGGCACCAGCTCCTGGCTCTCCCGCACCGTTCGCAGCAGCTCCCGCAGCCGCAGCACCTCCGTGGGCTGCGGGCCCGAGTCCACCGTCCGCCCGTTCGCGAAAGCGCCCTCGAAGACGACGAGCCCGCCCGGGCGCAGCAGACGCAACGATTCGGCGAGGTAGTCCGGGTACTCCAGGCGGTCGCCGTCGCAGAAGACCAGGTCGTAGCCGGCGTCCGCGAGGCGCGGCAGGACGTCCAGCGCCCGGCCGGGGATGAAACGGGCCCGGTTGCTGGCGAAGCCCGCGGCGCGGAAGGCCTGGCGGGCGGACTGCTGGTGCTCCGGCTCCGTGTCGACCGTGGTGAGGACCCCGTCCGGCCGCATGCCGTGCAGCAGATGGATCCCGGACACGCCGCAGCCGGTCCCGATCTCCGCGACCGCCTTGGCGTCCACGGTGGCGGCCAGCAACCGCAGTGCCGCGCCCGTGCCGGGCGACACCGAGCGCAGCCCCGCCTCCTGGGCCCGGTCGCGGGCCCAGAGCAGCGCGTCGTCCTCGGCGACATAGGCGTCGGCGAACGCCCAGCTCGTCTGCCGGTTGCCGGTAATGACCCTCTCCTGTCCCCTGATTGCCTCGGCGTGACTGTATCCGTTGGCGTCGGGAACCCGCAGATGGGACCGGTCGTTCGAAGGGAAAGAAGGACGAGAGGGCCGAGAAGGCACAGGGACGGCCGGGCTGCGTCGGGAGGCGGCGGATGGGCGGACACCCCGAGAGCGCGCCGGCGAGGCCGTACGAGCCGGACCGGTCCAGATCAAATTCTCGTAAAACCGCTTATCCGGAGCTAACGGGCGAGGTGGCTATGGTAGGGGCTCCACTGGACACCACCAGAGCCGACAGGGGAGGTGCGGCTGCGCCTGTGGATCGGGAAGGAGTGCTGCGGCGCCTTCTCAGGTCGGCGGGCAGGCCGAAATCCGTGAACGACACCGCTGCTGACCCCAGCCACGCCACCGCCCGGCCCGATGCCGGCCGTGCCCAGACCGCGACCTTCTCCACCGACGCGGACGGGCCGGCGTGGACTCCGCCCACCTGGGAGGAGATCGTCAGCACGCACAGCGGCCGGGTCTACCGGCTCGCCTACCGCCTCACCGGCAACCAGCACGACGCCGAGGACCTCACCCAGGAGGTCTTCGTCCGCGTCTTCCGTTCGCTGTCCACCTACACGCCGGGCACCTTCGAGGGCTGGCTGCACCGCATCACCACCAACCTCTTCCTGGACATGGTCCGCCGCAAGCAGCGCATCCGCTTCGACGCGCTCGGCGAGGACGCGGCCGAGCGGCTGCCCAGCAGGGAGCCCACGCCGCAGCAGGCGTTCAACGACGCGCACTTCGACGCGGACGTCCAGCAGGCCCTCGACACCCTCGCCCCCGAGTTCCGCGCCGCGGTCGTCCTGTGCGACATCGAGGGACTGTCGTACGAGGAGATCGCCGCGACGCTCGGCGTCAAGCTGGGCACGGTCCGCTCCCGGATCCACCGCGGCCGTTCCCAGCTGCGCAAGGCCCTCGCGCACCGCTCCCCGCAGGCGCGTGCCGAGCGCCGCTCCTTCGTGCCCCGCGTTCCCGCACTGGGAGGAGGGGGCGCGAGCGCGTGAGCGGATCACGGCCCACATCCGAGGGACACCTCGCGGAGCAGCATCTGGGGGATCGACTCGCCGCCCTGGTGGACGGCGAGCTCGGTCATGACGCGCGTGAGCGCGTGCTGGCACACGTGGCCACCTGCCCGAAGTGCAAGGCGGAGGTCGACGCGCAGCGCCGGCTGAAGAGCGTCTTCGCGCAGGCCGCGCCACCGCCGCCGTCCGAGAGCCTCCTGGCCCGCCTTCAGGGCCTGCCCGGGACGAGCGGCACCCACGACGGCGGCCCGCCGCTGGGCGGAGGCGGGTTCTCCGGCGGACGCTCCGGGCTTCCGGGACCGTCCGGTCGGCCCGGTGGCGCCGGGGTCTTCGGCGAGAAGCGGAGCGAGCGTTTCGAGTTCGGTTACGTGCCCTCCCGGTCGCACCCCTCCGTCCTGCCGGTCTCCTCGCCGGGCCAGGGCTTCAGGGTCCACGACGTCAGCCGGCACGAGAGCGACCGGTCCGCCTCGCGCGGCCTGCGGTTCGCGTTCGCCGCGGCCGGGGCCGTGTCGCTGGCCGCGATCGCGCTGGGCGGCGTCACCGCCGGTATCCCGGACACCACCTCGGAGGCGCGCGGCGGCTCCGGGTCCGGCAGCAACGTCACCCCGACGCGCACCCAGGGCACGGGCGCGACCGCGGCCCCCGAGTCCCAGCGCCGCCGCTCGGCCGGCCCGCTGCTGGGGCAGGTGCAGGGCCAGCGGTCGCTCGGCGACACCCCGGTGGCCCCGGCCATGGTGTCCGCGCCGCTCCTGCCCGGGCTGCCCGGCACCGGGACCGGCCGGCAGCAGGCGGAGACCGCGCGGGCGTCGGCCGCCCCCCTGCCGCCCGGTGGCGCCGTCCTGTCCCCGCTGATACGTCCGCTCGAAGCCGCCCCGCCGCTCGTCCTGTCCTCCTGGCCCGTGGCCCCCCAGGTCACCGCTTCCGGCCCGTTCGCAGCTCCCGGCCCCGCCCCGGCCCAGGAGGCGCCCTCCGCCTCCGCTCCGCCGGCCCCCTGACCGGGGTCTGCGCGCGCGGGCGTGGACCTGGTTGAATCCGGTGTGGCGCCCCGGAGGCGAACCACGCCTGCGGGCCGAGGAGCTGCGGACACCGCCGACGAGCCGTGCCGCGGCCGGGTGTGGGGAGAGTATGAACGAGGGGAAGCCCACGAAGGCGAAGGGGTGGAGCCGGCCTCGCCCGCAGGCCGCTGCCGGACCGGACGAGACTCCGGGCGGAGCCGGGACCGACGGCGACTTCGAACCGGCGCGCCCCGCGACGCCGGCCCGGCGGACCGCCGACGACGGCGACTACGAGCTGGAGCGGCCCGCGTCGCAGGCGGACCTCCGCCGGGCGGCCGACGGCGAAGGCAGTGCCGGGTCACCCGGATCCGGTGCCGGGTCACCCGGGTCCGGTGCCGGGACGGACCGCTCCGGCATCGGCTCCGGTCTCCCGGCCGAGGCCGTGGTCACCGTGACCGCGGGCGCCTCCGCCGCCGAGCGGCCCCCGCACGACCCCGAGCAGCACCACACCCCGCCCTACGGCCAACCGGGCCCCTGGGCCCCCGCGCCGCCCGTCCAGCACCCCGCGGCGACCCCCGCGCAGGGCACGCCCCTGCTCCCGCCGGACCCGTTGCCGCCGACGGCGTCCGTGCCGCCCCCGGCCGCCGCCACGGCGCCCGGTCCGGGCACGGCCCCGGGCCTCGCGGGGGCCTCGGCGCACGGTGCGGCGGTGCCTTCGCCGGATCCGGCGCAGCCCGCCGCGCCCGGTGCGGCCCCGGCCGCCGCCACGGTGCCCGGCCCGGACACCGCTGTGCCCCCCGGGCCGGGCACCGCTGCGACGCCTGCGCCCGGCCCGGCTGCCGCGGCGCCCGCTCCCACCGCCCCTCCGCCCGTTTCCCCACCGGCCGCCTTCCCACAGCCCCCCGCCCCGCCGTCCCCCGCCGCGCCCGACCCCTGGCGCCGCTACGACCCCTGGGCCGCGGCGGCCGTGCCCGCGCCGCTCCAGCAGACCGGGGCCGCCGTTCCCGGCCACGGGCAGCGGCGCCGGCGGACGCGGACCGCGCTCGCCGGCGGGGCCGTGCTGCTCGCCGCCGTCTCCGGGGTCGCCGGCGGCGTCGTGGGCGTTCAGCTGGAGCGGAACGGCGGTGTGGGCGCGGTGGAGCTCCCGCAGGCCGGGAAGGAGCCGGCCGGGCGGGACCCGGACAGCGTGGCCGGGATCGCCGCCCGGGCCCTGCCCAGCGTTGTGACGCTCCACGTGAGCGGGGCCGGGGAGCAGGGCACCGGCACCGGCTTCGTCCTCGACGGCCGCGGCCACATCCTCACCAACGACCACGTCGTCGGGCCCGCCGGAGACGACGGCGAGATCTCCGTGACGTTCCACAGCGGCGCCACCGCCGAGGCCGAGGTCGTCGGCCGGGACAGCGGGTACGACCTCGCCGTCGTCAAGGTGAAGGGCGTGCGCGGCCTCACCCCCCTGCCCCTCGGCAACTCCGACAACGTGCGGGTGGGCGACCCCGTCGTCGCCATCGGCTCCCCCTTCGACCTGGAGGGCACGGTCACCTCCGGCATCATCAGCGCCAAGGAGCGGCCCATCACGGCCGGCGGCGAGGAGGGCGACGGCAGCGACGTGTCGTACGTCGACGCCCTGCAGACCGACGCGCCCATCAACCCCGGCAACTCCGGCGGCCCGCTGCTGGACTCCCGGGGCCGTGTCGTCGGCATCAACTCCGCCATCCGCTCCGCCGACGGCGGCACCGGCCCGGACGGCGGCCAGGCCGGCTCCATAGGGCTCGGCTTCGCCATCCCCGTCAACCAGGGCCGCCGGGTCGCCGAAGAGCTGATCAACACCGGCCGGGCGGCCCATCCGGTGATCGGCGTCACCCTCGACATGAGCTACCCGGGCGACGGCGCCCGGGTCGGCACCGAGGGCGGCGACGGCGGCCCCCCGGTCACCGCGGGCGGCCCCGGCGCCAAGGCCGGGATCAGGCCGGGCGACGTCATCACCGCGGTCGACGGAGAGCGCGTCCACTCCGGTGAGGAACTCATCGTCAAGACCCGCGCCCACCGCCCCGGCGACCGCCTGGAGCTGACCCTGGAGCGCGGCGGCAAGGAACGGAAGGTGTCGCTGGTGCTCGGCTCCTCCACCGGTGACTGACAGGCAAACAATCCGGAAAGCGAGCACTGACACACACCCGGAGGTCACAGGACGGTACCGGTCGGGCAGGATCGGCGGGTACCGTGGATCCGGCCCGGACCACGGAAGATCCGCGCACCGCCGCACAGATCAGGCACCGCCGCACAGACCAGCCCGAGGGCCGAGGACTCAGGACATCGCAAGGAGCTTCAGGTGTTCAACGACATAGGGGTGCTCGAGCTGGTGACGCTCGTCGTCCTCGCCGTGCTCGTCTTCGGCCCGGACAAGCTCCCGAAGGTCATCCAGGACGTGATGCGCACGCTCCGGAAGATCCGCGAGTTCTCGGAGAGCGCCAAGCAGGACATCCGGCAGGAGCTCGGCCCCGAGTTCAAGGACTTCGAGTTCGAGGACCTCAACCCCAAGACGTTCCTCCGCAAGCAGCTGGACAACGACGACCTGGGGCTGAAGGAGATCCGCAGCAGCTTCGACCTGAAGAAGGAGATGGCCGAGGTCACGGACGCGGTCCACGGCCGTGACGCCGAGGCGTCCCCGGGGCCCGCCGGCACCTCCGGCGGCCGGATCGACATGACCAAGAAGCCCGGGCCCGCCGCCCTCGACGACCGCCCGCCCTTCGACGCGGACGCCACCTGAGCCCAGGCGCCCGGCGCCTTCCCGGCCCGGCCTCCGGACGCCGGGCACGCCCCGGCCCGCGGGCCGGGCACAGCACCGCCGTACGGCCGGACCCGTCACCGCCCGCCGGACGCGTCGCCTCCGCTGCTCCGTTTACTCCATTCCGGTCGCGCGCGGCCCGAACACGACGCCCGGGCGACCCACGCGCCGGGCGTTTCCCTGCCGCTCCCAGCGGTGTGGCTATGCTGCCGAGTTGTTGTGCGGGCCGTGCGTGAACCAGCAGCGTCGCCCGATGGGGGGCGGGCCGTTCCGGTCCGACGAGAGCAAGGAGGCGTCCGGGAACATGGAGACGACGAGTCGGTCGGTCGCGCAGGCACCGGCCGCGGAGGGCGGACAACAGGCCCCCTCCGCCCGGCGTACGGTCGACGGCTACCTGCGGGCGCCCTTCCCGTGGTACGGCCTCGACGAGGCCTTCACCGGGCCGCGCTGGCTGATGCAGGTCGGCACGGCGGCCGACGGGGCCGTGGAGCACGGTTCGGTCGGGCACGGCGACGAGCCGTCGGTACGCAACGAGTACGCGTCCGGCGGTGACAAGGACGCCAAGGGGAAGTTCGCGGTCGTCGTCACCGTCGCCGCCAACCCCGTACGGCGCAGCGCGGACGGCACCGGCCTGCTGGAGGCCACGTCGGTGTCCTCGGCGGCCTGGCTGGCCGGCGTGGGGCTGCTGTCGTTCACCTGGCCCGGCCAGATGGACCACTCCCTGCGTGACGACTGGCTGGAGCAGCAGACGGAGACCGCCTGGACGCTCGCCGACGACCTCGACGGCCCGGACTGGTCGACGCTGTCCCTCCCCGTGGACGGCGCGCCCACGACCTTCCACTACCGGGAGTCCGAGTTCGGCTGGGTGCTCGCCGGGTCCACGCAGCAGGGCGTCCACCTGGGGGCGTACGGCAGGGGCATGAGCCCCTACGGGCTGGGCTTCGCCGCGGTCAAGGACATCGCGGTCTACGCGCAGGACGCACAGGCGGAGTGAGGACAGGGGGCGCCGTCCGGCCGGGCGGCGCCCCCTGTCACCGGACTCGCGGGGTCCGCGGAGCCCGCGGGGCTCAGAACTTGTTGCGCGGCGTGATCCCCAGCGACAGGCCCGCCAGCCCCCGCTGCCGCCCGCCGAGCTTGCCCGCGATCGCGCGCAGCGCCGCGCCCGCCGGGGACTCCGGGTCGGACAGGACGACCGGCCTGCCCTCGTCGCCGCCCTCGCGCAGCCGGACGTCGATCGGGATGGAGCCGAGCACCGGCACGTTCGTCCCGGTCGTGCGGGTCAGGCCGTCGGCGACGAGCCGGCCGCCGCCCGTGCCGAAGACGTCGACCATCTCGCCGCAGTGCGGGCAGGGCAGGCCGGACATGTTCTCGACCACGCCGACGATCTTCTGGTGGGTCTGGACGGCGATGGAGCCGGCCCGCTCGGCGACCTCGGCCGCCGCCTGCTGAGGCGTCGTCACGACCAGGATCTCGGCGTTCGGGACCAGCTGGGCGACCGAGATCGCGATGTCGCCCGTGCCGGGCGGCAGGTCCAGCAGCAGCACGTCCAGGTCGCCCCAGTACACGTCGGCCAGGAACTGCTGGAGCGCGCGGTGCAGCATCGGGCCGCGCCAGACGACCGGCGCGTTGCCCGGGGTGAACATGCCGATGGAGATGACCTTCACGCCGTTCGCCGACGGCGGCATGATCATGTTCTCGACCTGGGTGGGACGCCCGTCGGCGCCCAGCATGCGCGGCACGGAGTGGCCGTAGATGTCGGCGTCCACGACACCGACCTTCAGCCCGTCGGCCGCCATCGCCGCGGCCAGGTTCACCGTCACCGAGGACTTGCCGACGCCGCCCTTGCCGGAGGCGACCGCGTACACGCGGGTGAGGCTGCCCGGCTTGGCGAAGGGCACCTCGCGCTCGGTCTGGCCGCCGCGCAGGGCCGCCGCCAGCTCCTTGCGCTGCTCGTCGCTCATGACGTCGAGCGTGACGTCGACGCGCGTGACGCCCTCCACGCGCGCGACCGCCTCCGTCACGCGCTGCGTGATGGTGTCCCGCATGGGGCAGCCGGAGACCGTCAGGTACACGGTGACCGCGACCGCCCCGTCCGCGCCGATCTCCACCGACTTGACCATCCCGAGTTCCGTGATGGGCCGGTTGATCTCGGGGTCGTTCACCGTCGCCAGTGCCTCGCGCACCGCGTCTTCCGTAGCCATGGCAACGATGGTACGGCGCCGCCCGCACCCCCCGGAAAGCCCCGTCAGTGGTCGCGTACGTCACTCCCGTCCGGCCGTTCCGCCGGGAATACGCCGGCCTTGGCGTGGTGGCCGTTCTGCCGCTCCTCCAGCTCCTTGACCAGGTCCTGGAGTTCGGAGCGGATCCAGTCCCGGGTGGCGACCTCGCCGAGGCCGACGCGCAGGGCGGCGATCTCGCGGGTCAGGTACTCGGTGTCCGCGATCGACCGTTCGTTCTGCTTGCGGTCCTGCTCCAGGTTGACCCGGTCCCGGTCGTCCTGCCGGTTCTGCGCCAGCAGGATCAGCGGGGCGGCGTAGGAGGCCTGCAGCGACAGCGCCAGCGTCAGGAAGATGAACGGGTACTCGTCGAACCGCAGACTCGCGGGGGCGCTGACGTTCCAGACCACCCACACGATGATCACGACGGTCATCCAGACGAGGAACCGCCCGGTGCCGATGAAGCGCGCGATCCGCTCCGACAGCCGCCCGAAGGCGTCCGGGTCCCACTCGGGCAGCACCCGGCGCCGCGGCGGGCGCGGCTGGTCCAGACGGGGGCCCCGGGGCCGGCCGGTGGCCGTCGCCCCCGCCACCGTGCGCTCCCGGGGCGTCTCCCGCTCAGGCGCCATCGGCCCCCACCCCCTCCTCCAGGTGGTACTCGGTCTCCCGCCAGTCCTCGGGCAGCAGGTGGTCCAGGACGTCGTCCACGGTGACCACCCCCAGCAGCGACCCGGCCTCGTCGACGACGGGCGCCGCCACCATGTCGTACGTGGCGAAGAACCCGGCGACCACCGGCAGCGCCGCCCGCGGCTCCAGCGGCTGGAGGTCGTCGTCGATGATCGAGCCGACCAGCGTGTACGGCGGGTCGCGCAGCAGGCGCTGGAAGTGGACGGTGCCCAGGTACTTGCCGGTGGGCGTGTCGTCGGGCGGGCGGCAGACGTAGACCTGGGCGGCGAGGGCGGGGGACAGGTCGGGGTTGCGGACGCGGGCGAGGGCGTCGGCGACGGTGGCGTCCGGGCGCAGCACGATCGGCTCGGTGGTCATCAGACCGCCCGCGGTGTGCTCCTCGTACGCCATCAGGCGCCGCATGTCGGCCGCGTCGGAGGGCTGCATCAGGCTCAGCAGCCGCTCCTTGTCCTCCTCCGGCAGCTCGCCGAGCAGGTCGGCCGCGTCGTCGGGGTCCATCGCCTCCAGGACGTCCGCGGCGCGCTCCTCCGCCAGCTTGCCGAGGATCTCGATCTGGTCGTCCTCCGGCAGCTCCTCCAGCACGTCGGCCAGGCGCTCGTCGTCGAGGGCGGCGGCGACCTCGGCGCGGCGCTTGGCGGACAGGTGGTGCAGGACGTTGGCGAGGTCGGCGGGGCGCAGCTGCTCGAAGGTGGCGAGCAGGTTCTCGGCGCCCTGCCCGTGCTCCTCCAGCGAGAAGCCGGTGACGTCGGACCATTCCACGGTCAGCGTCTCTCCCGCCCGTCTCCCGCCACCACCCTTCCAAGGAAGCGCTACGCGCCTTTCCTCCTTGGCCCGCCGGAAGGCGCCCCCCTTCCTGCCCTTGCGCACGAACACCTGGTTGATCTCCCAGTCCCGGCGGGGCAGCTGCTGCACCGACAGGTCCAGGACGGTGACCTCCTCGCCGGTCGCGACGAGCGTGACCCGCCGGTCGAGCAGTTCGCCGAAGACGAGCCGCTCGGTGGGCCGCTGCTCGAACCGGCGCACGTTGAGCACGCCGGTGGTGAGCACCTGGCCGGAGTGGATGCCGGTGACGCGGGTCATGGGCAGGAAGATGCGGCGTCGGGTGGCCAGTTCGACGACCAGGCCCAGCAGCCGCGGGGGCTTGCGGCCGACGCGGAGCATGACGACCAGATCGCGCACGCGTCCCACCTGGTCGCCGTTGGGGTCGAAGACGGCGACACCGGCGAGGTGCGAGACGAAGATCCGGGGGGCGCCCGCTGCCATGGCCGCGGCTCCTTTTCGTGTCCGTACGGGTTGGTTCGTCGAAGGGTGTCGGTGAGTGCGTTCCTTATCCGGATTGCCCGCTCGGGTGGGCTTCAGGCTAGCCCGTACCGATCGGCTCCGCCCTGGTGAGCGGGCCGGACGGACCGGCTCCGCCCGGCCGGCACGGCACCGGTACTCTGCGGTACGCCGTCGAGGATCCCCGTCAGGAAGGCAGCCCCACCTGTGACCGCGATTCCCCAGGCCCGTAATCGCAGGGCCGCGCTGGCGAGCGCGCTGTGCGCGCTGATGGTGACGGGGACGGCGCTGACGGGGTGCGGGGGCGAGGACCCGGACGCGGGCACCAACGGGGTCGGCAAGCTGCCCGCCGACCAGATCCAGCGCAAGACCCGGGCCGCCGCCGAGTCCGTCGATGCCGTACGTCTGCACGGGTCCGTGGTCACCAGCGGGCGCACCTACAAACTCGACATGCGGCTGAAATCCGAGGGCGGTACCGGCTCGGTCACCTCGCAGGGGACCACGTTCCGGCTGCTGCGGGTCGGCGAGCAGCTCTTCCTCAAGGCCGACGCCGGTTTCTGGAGCCACGACGGCGACGCGGACGCCGCCGCGGCCGAGAAGCTGGCCGGCAAGTACGTGAAGGTGCCGCAGGGCGACCCCTCGTACAAGAAGTTCAGCGGCTTCACCTACAAGGACGTCCTCCTGGACGGTCTGCTGACCCTGCACGGCACGGTGGAGACCGACGGCCGGCACGAGCAGGCCGGGGTCCGCACCATCCGCATCACCGGTGACCGGGGCGCCGGCGGCACGCTGGACGTCTCCCTGGAGGGCACGCCGTATCCGCTGCGCCTGGTGCGGGCCGGCAGCGCGGGCACGCTCGGCTTCTCCGACTGGGGCAAGGACTTCCCGCTCCAGGCGCCGGCGAAGGACGAGACCCTCGACTACGGCGGCCAGCTCCCCCAGTCGTAGGGGAGGGCCGCCGGAGGGATCAGCGCCGCTTGCGCCGCTTGAGCAGCAGCCGGGGCAGCGCCGCGGGCACCGGCCGGCGCGTCGTCGCCGGCGTCGGCACCGGGGCCTGGGCCAGGGAGCCGTCGGGCAGCGGCCGGGTGGCCCCGGTGGGCTCCAGGCGCAGTACCCGGCACTCGCGGGCCCACCGCTCGGGCATCGCCTCGCCGTCGGGGGCGTTGAGCCGCTTGCCCTTGAGCTCGGCGACCGCCGCCTGCCACGCCTCGGAACCGGACGCCAGCTCCACGACCGTCGCCGTCCAGGAGACCAGCCGGCCGCCCTTGTCCTTGCTGCGGACCGTCACCTCGGCCGTGGCCCCGTCGGCCAGGCCCGCCAGCGGCTGCTCGCCCGGACCGTCGCCGACCACGCAGGCCGCTCCCTCGTGCCAGACGTGCCACAGCGCCCGGGCCGGGCCCGCCGGAGCCTTGACCCAGACGAGGCCGGACTTCTTGGTGGCCTCCTCGATAAGGGCCTGGTCGAGCAGCTCACTTGTCATGGGCCCCAGCCTAACCAGGGACCCTCACAGCCAGCCGTTGCGCTTGAGCGTGCGGTGGATGCCGAGGCAGATGGCGACCGTGACGCCGAGGACCAGCGGATAGCCGTAGCGCCAGTGCAGCTCCGGCATGTGCTCGAAGTTCATGCCGTACACGCCGCAGACCATGGTGGGCACGGCGATGATCGCGGCCCACGAGGTGATCTTGCGCATGTCCTCGTTCTGCGCCACGGACGCCTGGGCGAGGTTGGCCTGGAGGATGGAGTTCAGCAGTTCGTCGAAGCCGATGACCTGCTCCTGGACCCGGGCCAGGTGGTCGGCGACGTCCCGGAAGTACTTCTGGATGTCGGGGTCGATCAGCCGCATCGGACGCTCGCTCAGCAGCTGCATGGGGCGCAGCAGCGGCGAGACCGCCCGCTTGAACTCCAGCACCTCGCGCTTGAGTTGGTAGATACGGCCGGCGTCCGTGCCGCGCGGGGCGCCCTTGCGGCCCGGGGAGAACACCTCCGTCTCGACCTCGTCGATGTCGTCCTGCACCGCGTCGGCGACCGCGATGTAGCCGTCGACGACGTGGTCGGCGATGGCGTGCAGCACGGCGGAGGGGCCCTTGGCCAGCAGCTCGGGGTCGTCCTGGAGGCGGCGGCGCAGGCCGCGCAGCGAGCCCTGCCCGCCGTGCCGGACGGTGATGAAGAAGTCCCGTCCGGTGAAGCACATCACCTCGCCGGTCTCGACGACCTCGCTGTTGGCGGTGAGCCGGTCGTGGTCGATGTAGTGGATCGTCTTGAAGACCGTGAACAGCGAGTCGTCGTAGCGCTCCAGCTTGGGCCGCTGGTGGGCCTGGACGGCGTCCTCCACCGCCAGCGGGTGCAGCCCGAACTCCCGGGCGATCCCGGCGAATTCGTCCTCCGTGGGCTCGTGCAGGCCGATCCACACGAAACCGCCGTCCCGGCGCACCAGGCGCATCGCCTCCTGCGGACCGAGCGGAGCGCCGGTCTCCACCCGCCGGCCGTCGCGGTAGACGGCGCAGTCGACGACCGCGGAGGCCGTCGCGGGGTCACGGGTGGTGTCGTACGTGCCGGTTTCCTTGCGCAGCGAGACACGGGACGACGGGCGCACGACGGCACGCAGGTCACGGATCATCGACATGGCAGGCTCCTTCGCGACGGGCAGCGAGCGACGCCGGCGGCGGGTGGAACTACCCGGAATGAGGACGTCCGCACCAGGGTTTCCCGCCCTTCGGGCAGGGAAGGATGTTTGGCGCGTCCACAAAGCGGGGAGCACCGCACCGTCGCGGTGGCGGCAGGTCGCTGCTGATGGCTACCGATGGCTACGGATTCAGCTCCCGACACGGACCGGAGGCGACCGGACCGGTCAGGCAAAACGAGACGAAGTGCTCTTCCGCGTGAAGGTGCGAGCGCAAGAGGCGGCGGCCGGTGGAGCCGGGTCGAGCCGGCGGAACCGGAGCGGCTGCATCAGCGGCCGGAAGAGCGGGTGGTACTGCACGGTCGACTTCGGTCCATGCCAGCCCCACCTCCTCCGGCCGGTCCCTCGTGAGGGACGATCCACACCCCAGTAGGGGTTCCCCGTAGGGGAGATTTCATCTGCGCCGGGGCCTGATACCGGACGCTTCTGCGTGCGGCCCCGAACCACCGGCCCAGAGTATCAGCCGCCCGGCGTGTCAAGGTGCCGCTTTGCCCGTCGCCGACGAGTTCTATGCTCGCCGCATGGCAGATGTTCTTCCTCTGGTCGAAGCCCGGTTGCGCACGGCGCTGGGCGAGCCGGACGCCCGCGCGGCGGTCACCTTCCTCGGCACGGACCGCATCGAGGTGCTCCGCTTCCCCGGCTCCGGCCCGGAGGGCGACATCGTGCGCTACGCCACGCTCGGCATGTCCGCGCACCCCATGACGGACCCCACGGCGATGCTCGCCGACCCCGTCAAGGGCCCCCGCGCCGAGCTGGTCCTCTCCGTGCGGGCCGGGCTGGCCGACACCGACAAGGTGCTCCGCCCGCTCGCCGTCCTGGCCGCGTCCCCCCAGGTGGAGGGGCTGGTCGTCGCTCCGGGCGCCTCCCTGGACGTCGGCGAACCGCTGTGGCCGGGCGCCCCGTTCACCTCGGTCCTGGTGGCCGAGCCGGGCGGCCTGGTGGAGGACCTGGAGCTCGACGCGCCCCTGGACCCGGTGCGCTTCCTGCCGCTGCTGCCCATGACGCCGAACGAGGCCGCCTGGAAGCGGGTGCACGGCGCCCAGGCCCTGCGGGAACGCTGGCTGACGCACGGCACGGACCTGCGGGACCCCTCCCGCCGGTCCGTACCGCTCGAGTGACCCATCTCACCAAGGAGGGCCCGGCGGAGGTCAGTTGGCGAACGCCGAGACCCCGTCCTCGGCCGCGTGCTTCGGTTCCTGCTCCCCGGCCTCGCGGGTGAGCGCCCGGCGCCGTACGGCGACCACGGCCGCGCCCGCCAGCGCGGTGACGGCCGCCACCGCGAACGGGACGTGGACGTCGGTCCACTCCTCGATCTTCGGTGCGAGGTACGGGGCGGCGGCCGCCGCGAACCAGCGCACGAAGTTGTAGCCCGCGCTCGCCACCGGCCGCGGCGCGTCCGAGACGCCCAGGGCCAGCTCGGTGTAGACGGTGTTGTTCACGCCGATGAGGGCACCGGACAGGATCGTGCAGACGACGGCGGTGGCGTGGCTGCCGTACCCGAGGACGAGCACGTCGGCGGCGAGCAGCACCAGCGAGCCGCCCAGCACCCTCAGCGAACCGAACCGCTCCTGCATCCGCGGCGCCACGATCACCGAGAAGACGGCGAGCAGCACACCCCAGGCGAAGAACACGGCGCCCGACCTGTACGGCGTCATGTCCAGCACGAACGGCGTGAAGGCCAGCACGGTGAAGAACGTGTAGTTGTAGAAGAACGCCGAGATCGCGGCGGAGGCCAGCCCGCCGTGGCCCAGCGCCCTGAGCGGGTCCAGCAGCGAGGTCTTCCGGGCCGGCCTGGGCTGCTCCTTCAGGAACGCCGTGATGCACAGGAAGCCGACGGCCATCAGGAACGCGGTGCCGAAGAACGGGTAGCGCCAGCTGGCGTCGCCGAGCAGCGCGCCCAGCAGCGGGCCGCAGGCCATGCCGAGGCCGAGGGCCGACTCGTACAGCAGGATCGCCGCGGCGCTGCCTCCCGCCGCGGCGCCGACGATGACCGCGAGGGCCGTCGACACGAACAGCGCGTTGCCCAGCCCCCAGCCGGCCCGGTAGCCGACCAGCTGGCCGACCGTGCCGGAGGTGCCCGACAGGCCCGCGAAGACCACGACGAACGCGAGGCCGAGCAGCAGGGTCTTGCGCCCGCCGATGCGGCTGGAGACGAACCCGGTGACCAGCATCGCGACGGCGGTGATGAGGAAGTACGAGGTGAACAGCAGGGAGACCTGGCCGGCGTCCGCGTTCAGTCCCTTGGCGATGGAGGGGAGGATCGGGTCGACGAGTCCGATGCCCATGAAGGCGACGACGGACGCGCCGGCGGTCGCCCACACCGCCTTGGGCTGCTTCAGGATGCCGCCGGCTCCCGCGTCGAACGGGTCCATGCTTGCTCCAATCCCGACCGGTCCCGAGAAGCGGGCGGACGGTCGGCGCAGAGGTCACGCAGATGGTTGATGTATGCCCATAGTAAGTTAGGGCGGCTAACTAATGCAACATACATCCATCTGTTCGGCGAGCGGTTCCGCCACCGTTTCCACCCCCGGACGGGTGATCGTCCTTGACGTGGCGGGACAGGGGGAGGACCGTGGAGCCCTATGAGGGGCGAACCCAGTTGCCCGAAGTGCGGTGGCCGGGTCAGGGCTCCCGGCCTCTTCGCCGATTCGTGGCAGTGCGATGCGCACGGTTCCGTGTATCCGCTGCAGCCCGTGGTCCCGCCCAGCGTCGAGGCCCTCGGTGTCGTGGTGCACCGCACCCAGGTGCCGGTGTGGATGCCGTGGCCGCTGCCGGTCGGCTGGCTGTTCACGGGCGTGGCCTGCGCGGGCGACGACCGCAGCGGCGGGCGCGCCACGGCGGTGGCCTGCTCCGGTCCCGGCCCGCTCGGCGGCATGGGAGAGCTGATCCTGGTCGCCGAGGAGCTCGGCGTGGGGCTCGGCGCGCGGTACGCGGGGATCGACGCCCCGGACCCGGGGCCGTACATGGACGTCGGGAAGCCGGCGCAGGCCAAGGTCCTGGCCGGTGGCCGGCCGACCCCGCTCTGGCACGTCTCCGGCGCCCCGGCCGACCGCGCCGTCTTCGCCGGCGAGGCGCTCGGCATGTGGCTGTGGGCCGTCGTGTGGCCCGAGCAGTCGGGGCTGCTGATGTACGACGAGCTGGTGCTGGCCGATCTGCGGGACGCCGGGGCCGAGGTGGAGCTGGTGCCGTGCGGGGCGCTGTCCCCCCGGCTGATCGAGCCGTGACGGAGTGCGCGCTGGTGTAGGGGGCGTGCGGGCGGTTCGGGTGTGACGGGGACGGGTGGGAACCCGGTTATCCTGGAGCGTCCCCTTCCGTACCGTCACCGCCTGGAGTCAGCGTCGTGCGCATCGATCTGCACACCCACTCCACCGCGTCCGACGGTACCGACACCCCGGCCGAGCTGGTGCGCAAAGCCGCCGCGGCCGGTCTGGACGTCGTCGCGCTGACCGACCACGACACCACCCGCGGGCACGCCGAGGCCGTCGCCGCGCTGCCCGAGGGGCTGACGCTGGTCACCGGGGCCGAGCTCTCCTGCCGCCTCGACGGCGTCAGCATGCACATGCTGGCCTACCTCTTCGACCCCGCGGAGCCGGACCTGCTCGCCGAGCGCGAGCTGGTCCGGGACGACCGGGTGCCGCGGGCCAAGGGCATGGTCGCCCGGCTCAACGAGCTGGGCGTGCCCGTCACCTGGGAGCAGGTCGCGCGCATCGCCGGCGACGGCTCGGTCGGCCGCCCGCACGTGGCCTCCGCCCTCGTCGAACTCGGCGTCGTGGCGACCGTGGGCGACGCCTTCACCCAGGAGTGGCTGGCCGACGGGGGGCGGGCCTATGTGCCCAAGCACGAGACCGACCCCTTCGAGGCGATCCGGCTGATCAAGGGGGCCGGCGGGGTCTCGGTGTTCGCGCACCCGGCCGCCGCCAAGCGCGGCCGTACGGTCCCGGAGTCCGCGATCGCCGAGATGGCCGCCGCCGGGCTCGACGGCATCGAGGTCGACCACATGGACCACGACGCCGACACCCGGGCGCGGCTGCGCGGGCTGGCGAAGGAGCTCGGGCTCCTGGTGACCGGCTCCAGTGACTACCACGGCAGCCGCAAGACCTGCGGGCTCGGCGAGTACACGACGGACCCCGAGGTGTACGGGGAGATCACGCGGCGGGCGTTCGGGGCGTTCCCCGTGCCGGGGGCCGGCGGGGCCTGAGACTCCGCCGGGGGCCGACGGGTTCTGGTACCTGCCCCCTCCCGCACATCCACGTCAGTACGTCCTTTCCCGGACTTTCCGCACCCCCTCGCAAGGCACACCCATGTTCGACGTCGCCGTCTTCGGCTCTCTCTTCCTCACCCTTTTCGTCATCATGGATCCCCCTGGGATCACCCCGATCTTCCTCGCGCTGACCGCCGGCCGGACCGCCAAGGTGCAGAAGCGGATGGCCCTGCAGGCCGTCTGCGTCGCCGGCGGCGTCATCACCGTGTTCGGCGTGCTCGGGCACCGGATCCTCGACTACCTGCACGTGTCCGTGCCCGCGCTGATGATCGCGGGCGGGCTGCTGCTCCTGCTGATCGCGCTGGACCTGCTCACCGGCAAGACCGACGAGCCCAAGCAGACCAAGGACGTCAACGTCGCGCTCGTGCCGCTGGGCATGCCGCTGCTGGCCGGTCCCGGTGCGATCGTGTCGGTCATCCTCGCCGTGCAGAAGGCCCACACCGTCACCACGCAGGTGTCGGTGTGGGCGGCGATCCTCGCCATCCACGTGGTGCTGTGGCTGGTGATGCGCTACTCGCTGCTGATCATCCGGGTCATCAAGGACGGCGGCGTGGTACTGGTGACCCGGCTCGCGGGCATGATGCTCTCCGCCATCGCCGTGCAGCAGATCATCAACGGCCTCACGCAGGTGATCCAGGGCGCGTGAGGCACGCGTGAAGCGCGCGTGAGGCGCGCGACGGCGAAGCCCCCGTACGGCACGTCCGTACGGGGGCTTCCCAGCGTCTTGTGCAGTCGTATGCGGTTGTGAGCGGCCGTATGGAGCCGTGTGTGGCCGTGTACAGCCGTGTCGAAGGCTCCGCGCTACGAGGCCGAGGTGCCGGCCGGGCGGATCCACAGGCGCTGTCCGATGGCGGCGGCCTGCTGGACGATTCGGTTGACGGAGGCGGCGTCCACGACCGTGGTGTCGACGGGCGTACCGTCGACGTCGTCGAGTCGCATCACTTCAAAACGCATGTGTGCCTCTCCCTTCGTCTGGTCATCCTCCTGAGGAGAACTACTGGTGAAGGAGCCGGAGGCAGTGGTGTCCCCGGTTCCGTTCATAGTCAACGCGCCTTGTGTTACAAACATTCCCTACGCTAAAGAAATTTTTCGAACAACTAATTACCGACCGGTAAGCGTCCAGGTCGCGGGCCGGGTGCCACCGCCGCGGGACCGACCGGGACCGGTTGTGTTCGCAGCGTGACGGCCGGGACAATGGTCCTGATGAACGACGACCTCGCGACCCTCAGCGCCCGCATCGACCGCACCAACGAGCTGCTCCAGCGCATGCTCGCCGAGGTGGCGAAGACGCCCTCGACCCATGCGATCTTCGTCGACGCCGGCTACCTCTACGCGGCGGCGGGACGGCTGGTGGCCGGGACGGAGGACCGCCGGGCCTTCGACCTGGACGCCGAGGGACTGATCGAGGCGCTCATCGACCGGGCCCGCTCGATCTTCGCGGACAGCAGGCTGCTGCGCGTCTACTGGTACGACGGCGCCCGGCGCCGCATCCACACCGCCGAGCAGCAGTCCATCGCCGAGCTCCCGGACGTCAAGGTCCGCCTGGGCAACCTCAACGCCAACAACCAGCAGAAGGGCGTCGACTCCCTCATCCGCTCCGACCTGGAGTCACTGGCCCGGCACCGCGCCATCAGCGACGCCGCCCTCCTGGGCGGGGACGAGGACCTGGTGTCGGCGGTCGAGGCGGCCCAGGGCTTCGGCGCCCGCGTCCACCTGTGGGGCATCGAGGCCCCCGAGGGCCGCAACCAGGCCGAACCCCTGCTCTGGGAGGTCGACAGCCAGCGCACCCTCGACCTGGACTTCTTCAAGCCGTACGTCTCCCGCCGCACGGCCTCCGCCTACGAACCGGCCGGGACGGCCCGGCCGGCCCGCGAGGACGTCCGCTTCGTCGGCGCGCAGATCGCGGCCAAGTGGCTGGCGGCCCGGGGCAGGGACGCCCTGGTGGAACTGCTGCCCGGCCACCCCTATCTCCCCGGCTCGGTCGACCAGGACCTCCTGGTGGAGGCGGAGGGCCTGCTGCAGTACTCGCTGCGCGGCCAGGCCGACCTGCGGCGGGCGCTGCGGGACGGGTTCTGGGACCACCTCCAGACGCAGTACTAGCGGTACCGGCAGTACCGGCCGGCAGTACCGGCGGCCGGGCTACCGGCTCGCGGCGGCCGTCCGCGGACGCGGTACGCCGTCCCAGAAGTCGGCGAGGGCACGCGCGGTGGGCAGAGGCCGGTCCGTGTTGGGTGAATGCTCGGCACCGGCGACCACGGTCCGGCGCGCCCGCAGCCGTACGGCCATGTCGTCCAGGAGCGGCACCGGCCAGGTGTCGTCGCGTTCCCCCGACACGACGTGGAACGGCAGCGGCACCGCGGCGAGCTCGGCGACCCGGTCCGGCTCGGTGCACAACTGGCGGCCCGTGGCGAGCAACTGGGCGGGCCGGGTGCCCAGCCAGCGCAGCCGCAGCCGTGCCTCGTCGGCGACGCCGCGGGCGGGGCCGCCGGCCTCCTCGGGCGGGTCCATCGTCTGCATGGTCTCCCAGACCTCCTCCATCGTCATCACGGCGAGCGCGTCCCGCAGCAGCTTCACGCGCTGCTGCTGGGAGACGGAGATCTGCGCCGGGCCCGAGGAGACGAGGGTGAGGGAGAGGAAGGGGGAGTGGTCGAGCAGTACGGCCGCGCGGGCGATCTGGCCACCGAGGGAGTGCCCGAGCAAGTGCACGGGCGTCCCGAGCGCGGCGGCCTGCGCGAGGACGTCCCGCGCCAGTTCCCGCTGGGCGTAGGCCGCTTCGTCGTGCGCGGGCCCGTCGGACTCGTACTGCCCTCGCCCGTCCACGGCGACGGTACGGTAGCCGCGCGCCGCGAGCGGTTCGTGCAGCAGGGTGAAGTCCTCCTTGCTCCCGGTGAACCCCGGCAGCATCAGCACCACGCCCTTCGGCTCGGCACCGCCGGCCACGGGCGACTCGACGACGGCGAACTCGCCGCGCGCCGTCCGCATCCGGTACGTGCGCGCGTTCGGCGGCGGGGTGAAGGCGGCGTTCCTGCTCACGGGCAGAGCGTATCGGGCGCCGCGGTGACCCGGGTGCCGCGCCGGCTCGGGTGCCGCGGTGATCCGGACGCCGTCGGCCCGGACGCCGTCGGCCCGGCCCCGCGCGAGGCGGGACCGGGCCGACGGGACCGGCGGGGCCGGGTGCTGGAGGATCAGCTCTCCACGGACTCCACGGACGGAGCGGCGGCAGCCGTGGCCTTGCGGGTCCGACGGACCTTCGGCTTCGCCTCGGCCGCGTCCCCGGCTTCGGCGGTCGCCGCGGCCTTACGGGTCCGGCGCCGCGGCGCGGCCTCCGGCTCCTGCGTCGCCTGCGCCGGAATACCGGCGGTGCCGGGCTCCGCCTCGGCCGCTTCGGCCGCCTTGCGGGTGCGGCGGCGCGGCTTGGCCTCGGTGGTGTCCGGGGCCTCGGCGGTCTCCGGGGTCTCCGCCTTGGCGGTGGCCTTGCGGGTACGGCGGGGCTTGGGCGCCTCGGTGGCTTCCGGGGTTTCCGCGGTCTCCGCGGTCTCCGGGGTTTCTGCCTTGGCGGCGGTCTTCCGGGTGCGGCGGGGCTTGGGCGCCTCGGTGGTTTCGGCCGTGTCGTCCGGGGTGGTTTCCGTCTTGGCGGTGGCCTTGCGGGTGCGACGCGGCTTGGTCTCCGTGGCTTCCGGGGCCTCGGTGGTCTCCGGGGCCTCGGCCGCCTTGCGGGTGCGGCGGCGCGGCTTGGCCTCGGTGGTGTCCGGGGCCTCGGCGGTCTCCGGGGTCTCCGCCTTGGCGGTGGCCTTGCGGGTACGGCGGGGCTTGGGCGCCTCGGTGGCTTCCGGGGTTTCTGCGGTCTCCGCGGTCTCCGGGGTTTCTGCCTTGGCGGCGGTCTTCCGGGTGCGGCGGGGCTTGGGCGCCTCGGTGGTTTCGGCCGTGTCGTCCGGGGTGGTTTCCGTCTTGGCGGTGGCCTTGCGGGTACGGCGCGGCTTGGTCTCCGTGGCTTCCGGGGCCTCGGTGGTCTCCGGGGCCTCGGCCGCCTTGCGGGTGCGGCGGTGCGGCTTGGTGGCGGGTGCCTCCTCGGACGCGACCGCCTCCTCGGCCGGAGCCGGGGACACGGGGGTCTCGATCGCCGGGGCCTCGGCGGCCGGCGCCTCCGCCGTCTTGCGCGTGCGCCGACGGCGCGGCTGCGCCGGAGCCTCGGCGGCCTCGGGTGCCACGTCCACGGCGGTCTGCGCGGCGGGGGTCTCGGCTGCCGCCTCGGCGACCTCCAAAGCGGTGCCCTCCGCGGCCGTCGCGGTCGTCTCCGCCGTCACCGGCTGCTGCGTCGGCGCCCCGTTACGGGTCCGGCGCCGGCGGCGCAGCGTGCGGGCCGGCTTGGCGGCGTCCGCCTCCGCCGTACCCTGCGTGTCACCGGCGGGCACGGCGTCCTGCGTCGCGGTTCCGGCGGTCGCGGCGTCCAGCGGTGCCCCGCCACGCGTACGGCGGCGGCGACGCGGCGTACGCGCGGAACGCTCGCGGTCGTCCGAGCGGGAGTCGGCCCGGTCACCCCGGCCACCCCGGCCACCGCGCTCGTCCCGGCCGCCGCGTCCGCGGCCACCACGGCCGCCCGGCTCGCCGAGATCCTCCAGCTCCTCCGCGTCCAGACCGGCACGCGTGCGCGCCGAACGCGGCAGGACGCCCTTGGTGCCCTCGGGGATACCGAGGTCGGAGAAGAGGTGCGGGGAGGTGGAGTACGTCTCCACCGGGTCGTTGAAGTCCAGCTCCAGCGCCTTGTTGATCAGCTGCCAGCGCGGGATGTCGTCCCAGTCGACGAACGTGATCGCCGTACCCTTCGCGCCCGCGCGGCCCGTACGGCCGACGCGGTGCAGGTAGGTCTTCTCGTCCTCCGGCGACTGGTAGTTGATGACGTGGGTCACGCCCTCGACGTCGATGCCGCGGGCGGCGACGTCGGTGCAGACGAGCACGTCCACCTTGCCGTTGCGGAAGGCGCGCAGCGCCTGCTCGCGGGCACCCTGGCCGAGGTCGCCGTGGACCGCGCCGGCGGCGAACCCGCGCCGCTGGAGCTGCTCGGCGATGTCGGCGGCCGTCCGCTTGGTGCGGCAGAAGATCATCGCCAGTCCGCGGCCCTCGGCCTGCAGGATGCGGGCGATCATCTCCGGCTTGTCCATGGAGTGCGCGCGGTAGACGAACTGCTTGATGTTCGCGACCGTGGCGCCCTCGTCGTCCGGCGCGGTGGCGCGGATGTGCGTGGGCTGCGACATGTAACGGCGGGCCAGCCCGATGACCGCGCCCGGCATGGTCGCCGAGAACAGCATGGTCTGGCGCTTGGCCGGGAGCATGCCGATGATCTTCTCGACGTCGGGCAGGAAGCCCAGGTCGAGCATCTCGTCGGCCTCGTCGAGGACCAGGCACTTGATGTGCTTCAGGTCCAGCTTCTTCTGGCCGGCGAGGTCCAGCAGGCGGCCCGGGGTGCCGACGACCACGTCGACGCCCTTCTTCAGGGCCTCGACCTGCGGCTCGTACGCCCGGCCGCCGTAGATCGCGACGACGCGCACGTTGCGCACCTTGCCCGCGGTCAGCAGGTCGTTGGTCACCTGGGTGCACAGCTCGCGCGTCGGGACGACGACGAGGGCCTGCGGGGCGTCGGTGAGGGCCTCGGGCTCGGCGCGGCCCGCCTCCACGTCGGCGGGGACGGTCACGCGCTCGAGGAGCGGAAGGCCGAAGCCCAGCGTCTTTCCGGTGCCGGTCTTGGCCTGGCCGATGACGTCCGTGCCCGTCAGGGCCACGGGGAGCGTCATCTCCTGGATGGGGAAGGGGGTGGTGATGCCGACGGCGTCCAGGGCCTCGGCGGTCTCGGGGAGGATTCCGAGGGATCGAAACGTCGTAGTCAGGGTGCTGCCTCTTCTGTGTGCGCGGCGCGAGGCGAGCGCGGGGGTCGTGTCGTGTGACCGTGCCGGGGACGCCGGCCGCCCCCACGGGCGGGCCGTTGGCACGGGACCACAGCCGACGCTCTAGCGCTCGAACCGCTGAGGGTTCCCCCTCCGGTCGCCGTACGCGCGGTATTGCCGTACGGCCGGAAAGGGCTGTCAGGTCGGAGCCGATCGGGCCACCGACCGGGCATCCTCATACGTGCGGCCCGCTCCATGGATGACGTACGCGACGCGTACACGACGTACCTGTACGTCACCTACTCGGCAGGCGCATTACCACCATACCCCGGATTCGCGCACACGCGATGGCCGATTTGGTCACGTAGTCGTCGTCACACTGATCGGCCAGGGCCTTCCGCGCGACGGAGGGCGGGCTATTGTGCGCTGCATGACGAGCTCTGACAAGCCTGGCAACGCAGCAGACGCCCCCGCCGAACCCACCGGGAGCACCGGAGCCACCGGAGTCGCGGCCCTGGACTGGGGCACGGCCTCCGCCGACCCGCACTACCGTGCCGCGGTCGTGGACCTGCTCGGTGCGCTCGCGTACGGGGAGCTCGCGGCGTTCGAGCGGCTCGCGGAGGACGCCAAGCTGGCGCCGACACTGGAGGACAAGGCGGAGCTGGCGAAGATGGCGTCGGCGGAGTTCCACCACTTCGAGCGGTTGCGCGACCGGCTCGCCGAGATCGGCGAGGAGCCGACGGGGGCGATGGAGCCGTTCGTCGCCGCCTACGAGGGCTTCCACAAGCAGACGGCGCCCTCGGACTGGCTGGAAGGGCTGGTCAAGGCGTACGTCGGCGACTCCATCGCCAGCGACTTCTACCGCGAGGTCGCGGCCCGGCTGGACTCCGACACCCGCTCCCTGGTGCTCGCCGTGCTCGACGACACCGGCCACGCCACCTTCGCCGTGGAGAAGGTGCGCGCGGCGATCGACGCGGACCCGCGCGTGGGCGGGCGCCTCGCGCTGTGGGCGCGGCGCCTGATGGGCGAGGCCCTGTCGCAGTCCCAGCGGGTGGTCGCGGACCGCGACGCACTGTCGACGATGCTCGTGGGCGGCGTCGCGGACGGCTTCGACCTCGCCGAGGTCGGCAGGATGTTCTCCCGGATCACCGAGGCGCACACCAAGCGGATGGCGGCGCTGGGGCTGGCCGCCTAGCACTGCTCCTGCGCGCGGTCCGGTCGTGGACCCTTCGGCTCCGGGGCGGGGGCCGTGTGCCGGCCGGTCGTGGGACCTTCGGCTCCGGGGGTCGTGTGCCGGCCGGTCTCATCTCGGGCGCCGCCACCGGCGGCCGGTCAGGCGGTCGCCGATCGGCGGCGCAGTCTTCCCTCGGGGCGCAGCAGCAGCGACAGCGAGGCCAGGGAGACGGCCGCCGACCCGAGGAGCACCACCGGCAGGCTCCCGGCGTCCAGCGCCGTGTGCGTGACGAACGCCCCGAACAGCGCCCCGGCGATCCCCGTCGGCAGGACGAGGACGCGGGCCGGCAGCCGGTGGGACAGGCGGTGGGCGGCGGCCCCGGCCAGGATCAGACCGAGGATCGCGGAGCTGAGCGCTTCCAGGAGCATGTCGGGGTCCCTCCCACGCGGCCGGCCTGCCCAAAACGGTCGTATGCCGTCTTACCCCTGACCTGCGGAATGCAATCCTCACCTGCGCAGGGCATGTGGTCCGGACGTGTGTTCCGGACGTACGTCCCGAACGTGTTTTCCGTCCACGCGCGGCAACGGCTTCTCCGTCCACGCGCGGCAACGGCTTCTCCGCTTGTGCGCGGCAATGGCAGGGGCCCGGCGGGTGACCAAAAGGCCGGGCCCCGCCCAAGGCGCGCCCGGAAAACAGCGCCCCGAAGCCCACCCAGCGCGGAGCCCG